>JAUHXN010000178.1 GCA_030426865.1 bacterium
CGGGAGTTTCAAAATTGATTCCAGATAGTTCTAGAGCTTTACTGTTTACCCATGCAGCATGTCCATCAACTCTAACTAGAAATATAGGAGTTTCTGAGTTAATGCTATCTAAGTCTAATTTATTAAGGTATTTATCATCCCAGTTTTCTTCATTCCAACCTCTACCTGTTATCCAACCATCATTAATATCTATCCGTTTAACTAATTCGAGTAACTCACATTTAGATTTCGCCTTTTCTAACCGGATAGTATTGAGGTTTTCACCTAATCCAATAATATGTGCATGAGCATCTACTATTCCTGGAATGGCATAAGCATTATTAAATATATTGCTTGTTCCATCTACAATTATTTCAGTGACATCCGATTTGTTAACGGAATCAATTAAGCCATTAACAATTCTTATACTTAACTTATTTGGTTTCATGTTTTCTAAATTCCTTATACCAATCAATATTCTCAGAAAGAAATGCATCCTCCATGTGAGTTGCAAGTGCTGGAACAGATTGAACTAATACTCTTTTCTTTCCGAAAAGTACTTGATATAGTGTAAAATACACTAGTTTTAGATATATTTTAAAAAATGGTTTATTCGTAAACATGAACTTTATCATCAGTCCAAAGTTAAAAGCATTTAGCTTTGTCATAGACAACCAAAGGGAAGCATCATAGTTCCTAATTGTATAAGTATCAAATATATGCTTAGTTTCTCTAAGTGCTTTTTTTGTTGTCATGAATGTCATTGTTGTACTAGACATTACTCCCCATTTACGTCCTGCAATTTCTAGATATCTTTTCTTATAATTATGAAAGTCAGTATTGTATGTGTCTGGATGATCATAAGGGGTTAGGAAATCTACCCTAGGGTCTTTAACTGCTTTAATTAATTCAGTAAAAGCATTTTCTAAATAATAATAATCATCTTCGGCGAAATAAATTACCTCACTTTTGTCCTGATTAAGGAGTAAGTCCATTTGCAAACTAAAAGTTTGAGCATTACCAACACTATCTTTTTCAATGAACTCGTAATCAATGTCTATAAGGGTATTTTCGAATAATTCTTTATATTCAGGAGGGCAGCCATCAAGAATTATATATATATATGCCTCTACATTTTTAACAGCATTATAAAATGACTCAAGACAAACTCGAGATAACTCATATTTATTATCTGAATGTATTGCTGGTACTTTTGACACTTTAGGATAGATCCTGTAAGCTATTGCCAAATCATATTTAGTTTCCATTTAAAACCGATTTTATTGCTTTTATATATTTCGTATTGTTTTCTGTACGAGTAGTATCTTTTGTTGTTTTACTTAAAACTAATAGTAGTTGAAAGAATATTAATTCTAATCGTAAATATATCTTTTTATTAATTGGGTTATAGTGTTTATCTAAAAATCTCGCCTCAGATTCTATAAGCATTTTTATACTTTCTTCATTCATTCCCTTGTTTTCTTGTGACCCACCTCTATGATGAATTACTTGATACTCAGGAGTCAATAAGCTTTCGTAACCTACATTCCTAGCTCTGAAACAAAAATCTGCTTCTTCTGAGTAGAAAAAAAAACTCTCATCAAAACCATCCAAGTGATTAAATATCAGTTTAGTAGTGCAAATTACCGCTCCATCCAGATATTCAACTTTAAAATCCTTTTTTATTCCTTTTTCGAATGATTTCTTTTTTAAAGCGAGTTTAAGTCTTGTAATTCCGAATAAGTCGAACAAACCTCGTTTAATAGAAGGGATATATCTAAATGATCTTTGGTAGTTACCATTACTAAAAACTTGCTGTGGACTAACTATAATTTTATTTTCGAAGCTTTTTACTTTTTCAACTAAGCCATAGATACAATGCTTTTTATAAACTATATCTGCATTAGATAATATTAAATAATTACTACTAGAAATGCTTACACCTTTATTGATTGCGTAAGCGTATCCTTTATTTACTTGATTAACTATTATCTTTACATCAGGATATAAATTAGTTATAAAATCAACTGTACCATCTGTAGAATTATTATCGACAACTATAATCTCAGGTATTTGCTCATAACATGTTAGAATAATTGATTTAATACAATCTTCTAAATATTGCTTACAATTATATGATACTATAATAACTGAGATACTCTCGTTCATTTAATTCCAAAATTTGATATATTAATGAAATGAAAAATAACAAAAATTTAATATTTAGTTTTCTCAAAACTGTAGAGAAAGTATCGGACAAATTACCAAATCCTTTCTTTCTTTTCTTATTACTTGCACTTTTAACAATAATACTTTCTGTATTCTTTAGTTTAGTAGGGACTTCTGTCGTGCACCCTGTAACTAATGAATCAATTGTTGTGAAAAGTATTTTATCCACTGAAGGATTAAGGGAATTACTTACTTCGATGGTTAAAAACTTTATCAATTTCCCACCGTTAGGTGTTGTTTTAGCTACAATGTTTGGGATTATTATTGCTGAAAAGTCAGGATTATTTGAAGCAACACTAAAATATACGATTTCTAAAGTTCCAGATAATCTTGTAGTTTTTACAATTGTTTTTGTATCTGTAAATAGTAGTTTAATAGCTGATGCCGGACTTATAGTTTTACCACCTTTGGCTGGTTTAACTTATAAAGCAATTGGAAAGAATCCATTGGCTGGTGTTATAACATCTTTTGCTGCAATAAATGGTGGGTTTTCTGCAAATCTGTTAGTTACAGCTTTAGATCCATTACTATCAGGATTGACTCATCAAGCAGCATTGACTATGGATAGCAACTATATGGTATATCCAACTGCGAACTATTATTTTATGATAGTATCTACTTTTCTAGTTGCAATAGTGTGTACAGTAGTTAATAATAGGATTGTAGAACCAAGACTTGGAAAATACGAATCAAATTTAGAATCTTCCGACATAAATGAAAGTCAATTAAGTATAAATAAAAAGGCTTTATTCTACTCGTACTCTCTTTTTTTTATAATTCTTGTTCTAATAGCTATACTATCAGTACCAGATAATGCTTTTTTTAGAGATGATAAAGGTGAGTTAACCTATCTTTTTAAAAGTATTATACCAATTATTATATTAATTTTCTTTTTCCCAGGATTAGTGTACGGAAAAATCTCAGGTACAATAAAGTCTTCAAGTGATATAGTAGATATGCTTAATTCTGGAATGGGTACTATGGCATCTTATATTGTAATTGCTTTTGCTGCAGGGCAATTTCTTCATTATTTCAACTGGTCTGAACTAGATATGATAATAGCAGTCAAGGGAGCAAGTTTTATTTCAAATATTGGTTTAACTGGTTTTCCATTATTTATAACATTTTTAGTATTTAGTATGATATTAAATCTATCTATTTCTAGCGCATCTGCTAAATGGGCGATTTTAGCCCCAGTTTTTGTACCCATGTTTATGATATTAGGAGTGACTCCTGAAGCAACTCAGCTAATATATAGGATTGGGGATAGTTCAACTAACATGATTACTCCTTTATTACCATATTTTCCATTATTAATCGTATTCGCACAGAAATTTAAAAAAGATGTTAGTTTAGGAGAATTAATAGCTTCTTTACTACCATTTTCAATCTCTTTGTTTGTTGCATGGTCACTATTATTAGGAGTGTGGTACCTATTCGAGCTTCAAATTGGACCAAATGTTTCGTTCTTTTTGAAAAAGTAAATAGTAAAAAAATAGACATAGTTGAAAAAAAATGAATTTAATTCATTTGAATTTTGAATTCAATGCCTTATATTCGTGCTTGTACTTTTCACAATTATTCATAAAAAGACATAATCGAGATAAATACTCGGAGGCATTAATTGAAATCGAAAATTGGTAAAATAGCTTTAGTAGTTGTACCTTTAGTAGCGGCATTATTTGCGTTATACCCAAGTTATAACTTCTCAGGGCTAGAAGAAAAAAGAAATGACGCGCTAATGAGAGCTAGTCAAGCAGAAACACCTGCAGATTCATTAGCAATAATGAATGAATTCAAAAAGCAATATGGTCAAGAGTACCAAAGTGCAAAGGAAAATTCTTTGCAGTTAGGGTTAGATCTGAAAGGTGGTATGTATGTTACTATGGAAGTTGACGTTGTTAAACTTCTAAGAGAAACAGCACAAAAAGAAGCTATTGATGATACTTTTGATAGAGTATTAGTGGCTACTGAGGAAGAATCTCAGACTTCTGATGAATCAGTTGTTGATATATTTGCTAGAAAGTTCAATGAAATTGCTAAGCCAGAAGGTAAAAGTTTAATTTCTTACTTCGATTTAGGTGATATCAGTAATGCTACTGAAGAAGGTATTTTAGAAGAGTTGACTAATAATGCTGATGGTGCGATTAACCAAGCACAGGAAGTAATCAGACAACGTATCGATAAGTATGGTGTTTCTGAACCAAATATTCAAAAGCAAGGTAGTAGAAGAATCCTTCTTGAGCTACCTGGTGTAACAGATGAATCTCAGATTAGAAATCTATTAGAGACGACTGCACGTCTTGAATTCAAACTTGTTAGAAGCAATGCTGAGTTAGTTCAATCATTCAAAAAGATTGATCAAATGTTAGCTAGTAAGCTAGGTGAATCACCAAAGGCCACTAAGGAAACTAAAACTGATACTGCTCAAGTTACAGAACAGGTAATTCCTGCGCCTGAGCCAACTGCAGAATTGAATTCAACTGATGAATCAGATGAAAATAATGAAACTACAGAAACAGCTGAAAATGCTGATTCAACTAAAAAAGAAGATGTAGCAAAAGCTGATACTTCTAATCCTTATGAAGGTTTATCAGAAGCAGATGCGCAAAACTTATACTCTTCTAAGCACCCATTCACTAGAATGTTTGCTACGTATTGGGTAGGTGATAAAGACTCACAAATGCAGCCAGTTAGTTATGATATTAATAGTTTCCCTCAACAAGGAAATTATTACTTTAGAATCCATGAAGACTCTTTAGCTAAATTAAAAATTATGCTAAATGATGCTAAGATCAAAGCACTTCTACCATTTGATACTGAACTTGCATTCCAAGCAAAATCTGAAGCAACTGAATCTGAAAAAATTACAGGTCAAATATTAGACTTTTATGGTTTGAAATCTGAACCAGAATTAACTGGTGATGTTATAGTAGATGCTGGTAAGAATGTTGATCCTACAACAAACTCTTGGGTTGTTAATATGTCTATGAATTCAGATGGTTCTGACAAATGGGCATCAATTACTGGAGCTAATGTTGGCAAAAGAATAGCAATCGTATTAGATGGTAATGTATATTCTGCACCAAATGTAAATTCAAAAATATCTGGTGGTAGTTCTCAAATTTCTGGTATGGCTAATGCAAAAGAAGCTAGCTTACTTGAGATTGTTCTTAAAGCGGGTGCTTTAAAAGCACCAGTTAAAATTATTGAAGAAAAGGTTGTAGGTGCATCTCTTGGAGATGACTCTATTGCTAGTGGTATTAATTCTACATTGTTTGCATTTGGATTAGTTATATTGTTTATGATTCTTTACTATTCAAGAGCAGGTTTGGTAGCTGACATATCTCTACTTATCAATATTATGGTTATCTTCACAATTCTTGCATCACTTGGTGGTACATTGTCATTACCTGGTATAGCTGGTATTGTGTTAACACTTGGTATGGCTGTTGATGCAAATATCCTAATATTCGAAAGGGTAAGGGAAGAACTTAACAAAGGACGTTCTTTGAGGTCAGCTATAGATGAAGGATTTAGTAAAGCTATGTCTGCAATCTTTGACTCTAATATTACAACATTTATGACAGGTTTGATTCTTTACTATGTTGGTACTGGTTTGATAAGAGGATTTGCTCTTACTTTGATGATTGGTATTCTTAGTACTTTATTTACTGCCATTATGGTTTCTCGTTCACTTATTGAGCTTCAACTTTCTGATGGTAAGAATTCATCATTTAGTTTTGGTCAATCTAATAACTCTTAATCTGGAAGGAAATAAAAATGCAATTTTTTGATAAAACAAACATAGATTTCGTAGCTAAGAGAAAAATACTTTTAACAGTATCGCTAAGCACAATAGTATTTGGATTGATAATAGCTTTCGTTTTCCCTCCTAAATTTGGTATTGACTTTACTGGTGGTACTGAAGTAGGTGTTAAATTTGAAAAGACAATGTCAACATCTGAATTGAGAACTGCAGTAAGTGAAATAGGATTCGAATCAAGTG
>JAUHXN010000179.1 GCA_030426865.1 bacterium
ATAACTGTTCACCAGTATCAAAATAGTTAGCAACGAAATATAGGTAACCATTCAACACTCCTACAATAGCATATCCTGTTTCTAACACAAATTTGTTCGCTCTATTTGCTCCATCTGGCTCTACTCTTGTTAACTCACCTTCTTTATTTAACAAGAACATATAATTTTCTTTTATCTGGTAGCTTGGAATTATTAGGAGATAATCTCCATATTGTCCGATATGAGTAAGTCCATAGTTTTTGAAATCTGGAATAAAAGAGAACTCTGCTATTGGCTTTGTACCAATTTCCGAGCCGTCTGTAACCCACAGTTCATTAGGGGTAAGCCCTTCGTAATAACTAAATACGACTTTCCCATCAAAACTATTTTTGAAATCAAAATATACTTTTTCATTAGCTTCATTCATTGTCTTTACTTTATAAGTGCCTTCTTTAGTACCATCTGATACCCAGATAGAAAATATCCCCTCGTCTGCATAGTCACCGAAGTATAACTTATCATCCATTATAAAGTACTCTTCAAAATAGACAGGTTCATCTGTTAGTTCGTTGATTTCGAAGGTCCCTTCTATAGTTCCATCACTAATGAAACTGCCCTTATATTTAGCTCGAAATAAAAGTTTATCATTCCAGTTAACTATATCTTCTAACTCACCTTCTGTTTTTAGTAATAGCTTAGAACCTTTCTCAGTACCATTGGTTACAAAAAGTTCATTATTCCAACCCCCAGACCATTTAAAATATACTTTATCATTGACTTTAGTGTATTTTGTCGGATATCCTTTTAGAGTTTTATCTTGTCCAAGTATAGGGATAGTTCCTTCTAGCGTCCCATCTGTGACAGAAATCAAAGTAAAACCTGTATTAGTGATAGGGTCGGAAAAAGAATTTATTACAAGCAATTGACTTTCTAATCCAACATCAATAATATCAGATTGACCATCATTTCCTTGGAATATACGATTACAGCTATTTTTACTACCATCAGTTGACCAAATAACAGATTTAAACCCAACATTTTGATTAGTTGTGAATACGAATTTACCACCCACACTCTCGAAAAACCAAGGATTGGATCCACCATCAACTCCCAAATCTTGTATCATATAAGTACCACCAGGAGTACCGTCTGTAATCCAAGGTTCTGAGCCGTGTACACCATCATCTCCAGAGAAAATAATTTTTCCACAGTTTTCTTTTAACTCTTGTGCATTAGGTATTGGGGCATATGCAATTTGAACAGTGACATTAGCCAATTGAACTGTACCAGATTTCGTCCCGTCCGTAGCCCAAAGACTACCTTTCCCGTTCTCGTCTTTTACAGAGAAAACTAGATTGTCTAAGTTCGCTTTAAATATGTATAATTCTGAGTTACCATTCGGAGTACAATCTTTGAGCATATATGTGCCTTGAGGTGTACCGTCACTAACCCATAACTCACTACCGTGAGTCGCATCAGCACCCATAAAGTATATTTTATCTTTAAATATATACTTTTGATTATGAAGATTATTGAAATTACCTTTTATAAATACTTCATCAGAAACCAGTTCCGGTTCTACGAATTCTGCTTGACCGAACAAACCGAATGGGATTAAAACTATTAGGATTACTATTATCTTTTCCATGTCCTCACTCCTTCACAAATTTTGCTATATTATTTCCTTGTTCATTAACTACGAAGTACACGCCTGAGATTAACTCTGCCACATTCAGCTTTCCGTCAGCAATTACGCCCAAATCTTTCACTTTTAGGCCAGCGCTATTGACTATGCTCAGATGCATTGGCTTGGTTAGTTCTAATTGTATAAAGTCCTTCGCAGGGTTCGGATAAACCGTCATTAGTTCTGGTTGGGGGGTATCTTCGACTGAGCTGATAGTGTTCGGGATTCGGTAGAGTTGTTCGCCCTCGCCATAATAGTCTGCGAAAAAATATACGTTCCCCTCCAGTTCTTGATGAAATAGTGGCTCTATAGTAGGTGATGGAGTTTGGAAATCTAAAGGCATCACTAATTGAGTTCCCCTAGTTGTCAAATCAGAATACCATATTCGGGTTGTATCTGATGTACTTCTTTCTACGAAAAGTGTATTATTGTTTATTTGCTTTGTTGTGCGAGGTACAGTGTATAAATCTAACAGCCCTTTGTGAAGTAAATTTGTTCCAACTTCTGTACCATCTGACACCCACCCTGAATTCTCTCCGGTTGCCGACTCTGTTAGGAATAAAACCTTACCCTTTATTATATCAGAGAAAAACCTAATTCCTGAGCCGTGTGCCCCTTCCTCAATATCTTTTATAAGGTGAGTACCAATCTCTGTACCGTCCGTTACCCATAACTCCTCACCATGTGCATCATCAGAAGCGACGAAGAATAATTTATACCCATTACCACCTGGACCCCATGAGTTAATCTCTACATTGGGTTCAGTTAGTTTTAAAGTGTTTTTTACAGTTCCTCCTGATGTCCATAGACTACTTCCTTCCTTCTCATTAACCACAAAGAAAGCTTGTTGATGATCTATTTTCTGAGGTTTGATATAATTTACTTTTGATTCTTGATCATTCGAAACTTCAGCCAGTAGATAAGTACCTTTTAAAGTACCATCACTTATCCAGACTTCCCTAGTCTTATTATTTTGTATCAAAGTAAATAAAAGAAAATAATCGATAAGTACGTAAGACTCAGTTACGAATTCAGTTTCGGGTTTATTTGGAATTAAGTTTATAGTACCTTTTTCTGTTCCGTCTGTTACCCATAATGAATGAGAATTTTCCGAATAATCTATAAAGAAAAGATGATTAGCATTAGATCCATCAAAAGAAGCTTCAAAATAATTCGGAGATAGTTTTTTAGTACTTATGGAGTCTCCTTCTGTGACCCATATTTCATTTTTTTCATGACTATCATGTGCTAGTTGAAATTGTAGTCTATCATTGGAAACAGAAAATCTTGATATATAAGGTAAATATAAGTCTTCGTATTTAAAAACTCTTACTGTTCCATCCAGTGTTCCGTCAGTCTTCCATAGACCAAATTCAAAAGTTTTAGGCTCTACTGCACCAAAATAAACTTCATTATTATATTTTTTGAAAAGTCTAGCATCCACATCAATTACTCCATTCCAATCTGCATCTGTAAAAACTATGTACTTCAAAAGAATTGTTCCTTCTTCTGTTCCATCAGTAGCCCAAAGCCCTGTTCCATTCTCGTCCTTTGCAACAAATAGTAATTGGTGGTCTAGTTCATTATTTACTATTATTGGATCAGATGCACCATCAGGGTTTATATCTTTTACCATTTGCATACTATTTATATCACGGTTGAACGCCCAAAGTTCTAAACCAGACACTCCATCATCAGCCCTAACAAATACCTTACGATTGTGTTCTACAAAGTCATTTGGTATAGTATATTCGAATATTATATCACTATGAAACTCCGGCACAATCACATTAGCTTGACCGAACAAACCGAATGGAATTAAAACAATTAGAATTACTATTATCTTTTCCATGTCCTCACTCCTTCACAAACTTAGCTATATTATTACCCTGCTCATTTACTACGAAGTACACGCCTGAGATTAACTCTGCCACATTCAGCTTTCCGTCAGCTATTACGCCATAGTCTTTTACTATCTTACCTGCACTATTGACTATGCTCAAATGCATTGGCTTGCTAAGCTCTAACTGTATAAAGTCCTTCGCAGGGTTCGGATAAACTGTCATTAGTTCTGGTTGGGGGGTATATTCGACTGAGCTAATAGTATTTGGGATACGGTAGAGTTGCCACCCCTCGCCATAATAGTCAGCGAAGAAGTAGATGTGGTTTTTGAATTCAGCTTGATAGAAAAAATATGGATTTATATGTTTATCATTACTTTGGTTATTTGGCATTATCACACTTGTACCTTCTTTGGTCATGTTTGTTTGCCATAGCCTAACAGTATCTGACAAACTGACTTCTGAGAATAATAAAATATTATTAAAAAGATTATTCGAGAAATACATACGAGATAAATCCATAAGATTTGGATTTAATATGTTTGTCCCTTCGTTAGTTCCATCTGTAAGCCAAGTTGAGGCAAAGCCATTATCGTTCTTATAGTAATAAAGTACTTTATCTTCTATTACATCTGAGGTAAACTCAATTCTAGATCTGTTACCAATCTTAGATAATGTTTTTACAAAATGTGTTCCCTCTATAGTCCCATCGGACACCCAAAGTTCATCCCCTTTCTCAACTTCGAAACTTGAAAAAAATAACTTGTCAGTATATAGACTTTCTTTGTTCAAATTTATACTAGTCAACTCATTAGAGGAAAGTTTAATAGTTCCTTCTACGGTTCCGTCAGTTACCCATAGGCTATTTTGTTTGTTCTCAGTAGTATAGAAAAACAGTTTTTGTTCACCAATATTGTTGTACGAAAGAAAAAATATACCTGAGTTAGGTATAGTAGAAATAGTTTTAAGCTTCCTTGTTCCTGCTTTTGTCCCATCGCTAATATTTAGAACTAAGCTTCCATCTTCTGTTAAACTTTCAAAGTACAAATGGTTCCCAACTAATATCATATTTGAACTTACTTTAAGTGTTTCATCAAGATTGTTGGTTAAAGGTATAACTCCATTAATAGTACCATCAGTTGACCACAATTCCAGTTTGCCATTAAGACTATCAAGGAAAAAGTCATAGGTTGAATTCCAAACTACAGTATTAATTGTTTTCAATTTATCCTTGCTGTTTGTCAGATTAATTGTATTCACTTCTGTACCATCTGTTGACCATATATCATTGCCGCCACTATTAGTATGGAACAAAAGTCTATCGCCAATAATATGAAAATTATTCGGACTTGAAGAACCATTTGGATTTATATCTTTAACTAATATTGTTCCTTCCGGAGTTCCATCCGTCTTCCATAGCTCATAATCTTGATTATTTGTCTCAGAAGCACTAAAGTAAATCTCGTCTTTATATCGTTCAAATGTATTCCAATCTTCTTCCATTATTCTAGCTACGATTCCAATAAAATAGAAACGCTTCAAAAGCACTGTGCCATTTTCGCTGCCATCAGTAGCCCACAGCCCAATTCCCTCTTCATCATAAGCATAGAACAGCAGAACATTTTCTAGACCAATTCTAAATATCAATGGATTAGAATCTCCATTTGGGTTGATATCTTTTACCATTCGTAAGCTATTGTGCTTTTCATCAAAGACCCAGAGTTCCAAACCATGAACACCATCATCTGCTATAGTAAAGACTAGACCATTATGTTCAACAAAGTCGTAAGTCGAATCACTGATAATAAATTTTATGTCACTGTGCTGTTCCGGCTCTAATATTTTCGCCTGAACGTACGTACCGAACGGTATTATGATTAGTAAAACTGTTATAAAATATTTCATGTCCTCACTCCTTAACAAATTTTGCTATATTATTTCCTTGTTCATTTACTACGAAGTACACGCCTGAGATTAACTCTGCCACATTCAGCTTTCCGTCAGCTATTACGCCATAGTCTTTTACTTTTAATCCAGCACTATTGACTATGCTCAAATGTATTGGCTTGGTTAGTAATAACTGTATAAAATCCTTCGCAGGGTTCGGATAAACTGTCATTAATTCTGGTTGTGGGGTATCTTCGACTGAACTGATAGTGTTCGGAATTCGGTAGAGTTGCCACCCTTTGCCGTAATAGTCAGCGAAGAAGTAGATGTGGTTTTTGAATTCAGTCTGAAATGAGAAATAAATATGGACGTGTTCATCGTTTTTTTGATCTAAAGGCATTATTTTATTTGTGCCTTCTTTCGTCATATCTGTCTGCCAGAGTCTTATAGTATTATCATTGCTAATTTCTTTAAATATAAGTATATTGTTGTATTGTCTATTAGTAAAGAACATTCTTTTAATGTCATTAAGTTCATGATTTAGTTTATATGTTCCTACATCTGTACCATCTGTAATCCATATCGAGTTTATACCTTTATCATCTTCTTCCAAATAAAGAATTTTATCATTTACAATTACAGATATAAATTCCATTTTGGCTCTATCTCCTCCATTTGAGAGCTTTTTTACAAGCATTGTTCCATCTACTGTGCCATCAGAAACCCAAAGATTTTCTCCATTTACATTGTCATGGTCAAATGTAGTAAAAAAT
>JAUHXN010000180.1 GCA_030426865.1 bacterium
TTGTGTGTTTGACTTTAGAAGTATACAGTTAGTAGACCCAACAACGCTGTCTATAAACCCCAACCCAGCTAGTGAGCAGCTAAATATAGACATCACTACTGGAGTACAAGGAACAATGAAACTAGAACTAGTGGCTACTGATGGACGAGTAATTTACATTGATGAATGGACGCAATCTACAAAATCAAAGCAGATGCAGATAAACACAATGAATATCCCTAGTGGTTTGTATCAAGTTCGATTGATCACACCCTACGATGCAATTACGAAGAGCGTGATAGTGGTGGAGTAATACAATATTAAATTGTAGAGACGTATTGTTTTCACTGATCGGCGTCGAAGTGCATACGTCTCTACGAATCTTGTCATTCAGAACGTGACGAAGTGGAGTGCCTATACTGAGGTAAGCATCGCCGAAGTAAAGAATCTAGGGAATAAAATAGATACTTCGCTTCGCTCAGTATGACGGTATCGCTTTGAGTGTAGTGAAATTCCATAGACACTTCAGTCTTTACCCACCCTCAGTGTGACGGGAATAATCTCTATCTGAACTGAAAGAAAAGGAGTGAAGAATCCAAATAAAAAATAATTCCACTTAATTCACCTCTACAAAGACCTCGTCATCCTGATAACGCCGCAGGCGTTAGAAGGATCCAGGAGAATCTAGTTTTCATCTCTATACTTACTTCTTCTTATACCCGCTATAAGTTATAACAACTTTACCTGTTGTAGTCTCTTTTTTGTCAGCATTATTCTTTCCTACAGCGTCTATATCTCCACTAAGATGAGCAGGTATTTGAAAGTTTTTCATATCAAACTCTAGTTTTACTTTGCTCGGCATATCGTATAGATTATTACCATATTCGAATTCACTCACAAATGAACCGTTTGATTCTGTAAATGCCTTCATTCTTATTATTCTATTCGTCTTTTCATCAATAAGCATATTAGCGAGTATAACGCCATCTTTATTTTTACCGGGTATTATCTTGATCTTTGTTAGTGTGTTTCCTTTACTGTCTTTTTCTGTACCCTCATATATAGCTGCAGACCTATTTTTAATTATACTTAGGTACTCCATCTGAGCACCATTTTTTGGCATTAGCATAAAGTCATCAGAGCTTATATCTATATCATCAGGACCGTTGTAAACTAATTTTGCCTTTCTTTCTTTTATCTTTAGAAATTCAACATCTATATTGATTTTCAAATTGACAGTATGTGGTCTTACTTTCTCCAGTTTAGTAACTAGTTTATTGAGTATTGACTCAGCATCTTGTGCTGACGCAGTGAATGTCAATACTAGTATCAATGCTATTATTTTTAATGTTTTCATTAGCTAAGTATATCTTTATTTTTGAAGTAATAGAAAGTGAAAGTGATGAATGCTATAGTATATGCTAGATTGACATATATAGCATGTGTAAGTTTGGCTGTGTTTAGTTCCATAGTAAAAAACAAATCCCAAGATGGCAAATAAGTAGTAAACAGATAAGGTATAGCTGGACCTATAAGTGCATAACCTAAAGTGCTGACTATTGTCAATCCAACTATAATAGCAAATGTTCCTACAATGGGGCCAATCGAATTTTCGGATAGTGAAGACAATAGAAACGATAATGAAGTGACTGTAGTCATCGATAATATACCGTAGATTGTAGCATAGCCAAACCGCCATAGCGTATCGTCTGCAGAGAGTATGCTTATAGTACTTTTTATAACTATCAGGTCTCCTACACCGAATATTAAATATCCTAAAATTAAGCTAAAAGATATCATAAACAGCAAGAGTAATACAGTATATACCCAAGCGGATATAAATTTAGCAGCTAATAACTTACTTCTACTTATTGGTCTTGTTAGCAATAATCGAAATGTTCCATTGTTTGCCTCACCCGAAATCATATCACCAGCTGTAATAGATATAAGTATAGGTAAGTGAATCCATAAACTATTTAGGATTACGAATGCCATTGTGTAGGCGTTAATCAGATTTCCACTAAGCAGAAATTTGTCTTTCAAACTTTCGATAAGAAATCCTAGTAGCTGTTCACCTTCGAATAAAAACCCAAGGTTCACTACAATTACTATGAATGCAATAGCCCCAAACCCTATGTAAGTTCGTGGCTTTCTGAATATTTTGTATAATTCAATTTGTATTAGTTTTATCATTTTGTCATCGTTATAAAGTATTCTTCTAGTGAGCGAATCGGCTCTATAGAATATACTTTAACTCCTTCGTTAGAAAGAAAATCGTTCAATTTTGGAATGCTTTCATGCTCTATTAACAATGTCAACTTCTCTTTTTCTATTCCGTTTATATTATTTTTGAATTCTGAATTGGTAAGCAAATCAAGAGTTCGTTTATTATCATCTGTTACGTAGCTTACCTTCATCCTACTACCTGTTAAAAGTTCGGACACATTGCCCTCGACCATTGATTTACCCTTGTTGATGATAACCATTCTGTTACAAATCTGCTCTACTTCGTTGAGTATATGGCTAGAGATAATGACCGTAATACCACGCTCTTTGTTGATGCGTACAATTAGTTCACGCATATCAACTTGTCCTTGTGGGTCTAGTCCATTAGCTGGTTCGTCGAGTATTATTAGCTTCGGGTCGTGTAGTAATGTTTGCGCAATCCCTAATCGCTGCTTCATCCCTTGTGAGAAGGTCTTAACTTTGCTATTTCTTCTAGAGGTTAATCCTACAAGATCTAGAACTTCATCTATTTTAACGGATAGCTTTTGTACTTGAGAAATCTTTCCTAAGATCTCCAAGTTCTTTTGTGCAGTTAAATAAGGGTAGAAATCCGGTTTTTCAATTAATGCTCCTACTTGAGCAAGAGTTTCTTCTCTTTCATTTACTATGTTCTTACCCAATAATGTGATTTTGCCTGATGTTGGTTTGATTAGTGATAGTGTCATCCGGATTGATGTGCTTTTACCTGCACCATTCGGGCCAAGGAAACCGAATATATCGCCTTCGTACACTTTGAATGATAAGTCGTCAACAGCAAGGAAGTCATTATACTGTTTGGAGACGTGGTCGAATTCTAAAAAAACTTCTTTTTTCAAATTAATATAAGTTTTTGTTTGTTTTAGATAATAACGTTTGTCATCATTTTTTCGTGGCAATAGATATAAATAACAAAAAAAAATCCCAGCTTTCTCAAGCTAGGATTCATATTCTAAATATCTATTTACGCTTTCTTACTTGTTAGCATATTTGATACCGCAACCATATGGCTTAGAAGATTTAACTTCTACAGTTTCGCCATTCATAGCTGAATTCAAAGCTTTCATTACATAATTGTCTGCTTTTTCAATATCAGATTTATCAGCACTTGGGATATTGTCTATTGCGCCTAAATAAATTACTTCTTGATTAGGATTTATTATAGCCATATCAGGAGTAACCTTTGCATTATATAACTTTCCTACTTCTCCACTTTCATCTATTAGATAGGCAGTCTCAGCAGTTTTAAAATCTTTCTGTTTTTTATCAAGTTCATCTTTCGTGAAGTTACCTTGTTTACCTTCTGCTGAAGAACAAACTGATAACCAAATAACACCTTTCTTAGTAAACTCTCTTTGAAGTTTTTGCATGTTTTCTGATTCATAGTGTTTCTTTACAAAAGGGCAATCATAGTTTACCCACTCAAGCACGACATATTTCCCAGCGTAATCAGATAGCTTGTGTTCTACGCCATCTTTATCCTTTAAAACGAAATCAGGTGCTTTACTTCCAACTTTTGCAGCATCTTTTGCAAAAATAGCTGTTGTAGCAAATAATATAATTGCTAATACTAATGATATTTTTTTCATATCTAATCCTTTATTTATTACTAATAATTGTTTCATACGATTTTGGTGAGCCATTTTTATCTTTATATAATACTAGCAATTCTAACTCTGCTGGCATATCACTTGCATAAGGACTCAGTTTTAATTCCACAACTGCAGAATTTGAATTGTTTTTAATCTCAACTTTCGAATTATTTTCAACGATTTCATCAGTTACTACGAATAAATCAGTAACTTCGGCTACATCATTAGGCATATCTAATAGTCTTATCTCTAACTTTTCTTTTCCTGCTTTGAAATTAGATTTAACAGCTTTAAAAGTTTTAGGTGCTTTAGCTAATAAATCTTGAATCATTTTATTCTCACTACTCTTCTCAAACATCTCTCCGACTTCAATTTTAATGCTTGCTTTGTCATTCTGAGGGATGCACTTTTCCTTACAGATTAGCCAACTCACATCAGCAGTTATATCTATTGATTGCAAATCAACTACTCTGCTTGTTTTGAATTTTTGAATCAAATAAACATCATGTTCGAAACCATAATTTACCATGCCCGACCACTCAATTCGCTCAGGTATTTGCCACTTCAATCCACCAACTTTTTCTACTCCTTTCGGCAGTGTCCATTTAACTTCAGTTGGTAAGCCAGAGTCTCCTGGGTTCTTCCAGTATATGTGCCATTCGTCGGCTACACTAAGCTTTATAGCAATATAGAAATCGCTACCTATTTGTAATTGTTTTACATTAGAGTAAATACTTAAGTCAACTAGTTCGTCTGTGTTTTCTGCACTTAGATTGTGACAAAAAGCAAACATAATAGTTATTATAGTAAGTGCTATATTTTTCATTATTATTTTCCGTTTTTCAACTATTACGTATTTTATTGAATAAAATTTCAAAAAATCACGAGGTATATATGAGAAAAGTCTTTTCTACGACTTTTATAGGGTTTATGGCTACTGTTTTATTCTTAGTTAACTCTAGCTGTGACTCCAAAGCTCAAGAATACAGTTACCGAGAAGCTGCCACAAACCTAGAAACTATTTGGGAGATTATCTGGGGTCCAGACGATTACCTTTGGGTTACTGAAAGAGAAGGTAAAGTACAACGAATAAATCCTGAGAATGGCGAGAAAGAGCTAGTATTGGATATAACGAGTGATGTAATTACTGGCTCGGAAAGAGGCCTTATGGGAATGGCTCTTTCTCCAACATTTAGTGATGATGGATTAGTCTATTTATCATATACTTATCAGTCGAACGGAACAATCGTAAAAATAGTTCGATATAGATACAATGGGTTCGAATTAGTAGAACCAACTATAATATTAGACAATATCGCTGGTGCAGGTAATCACGATGGCTGTAGATTAGCATTTGGTGATGATGGTAAGTTATATATAACTACTGGCGATGCGCAGAATACTAGCTTGGCTCAGAATCTGACTAGTTTGAATGGTAAAGTACTAAGGATTAATCCAGACGGCTCTATACCTGAAGATAATCCATTCTATGCTATGAGCTCGAGAAGAAATGAGATATGGAGCTATGGTCATAGAAACCCACAAGGTTTAGTTTTCAATAATGGTATTTTATATTCATCAGAACATGGACCTAGTACTAACGATGAAATGAACATAATAGAAAAAGATAGAAACTATGGTTGGCCTGACGTAGAGGGTATGTGCAACGAACCATTAGAAAAGCAGTACTGCGAAACACATAATATAAAAGAACCATTGGCAATATATTATGAGAATAGAACACTAGCAGTAGCAGGAATTGCATTCTATAATGTAGCAACAAGCGCTCCTAATGTGATACCAGAATTACAAAATAGTTTATTGATGACTACATTAAAAACAGGTATATTAATGCAGATCAAGTTATCGGAAGATGGTATGAGTGTAATTGAAGAAAAGAATATAATAAACAATGATTATGGAAGATTGAGATCTGTTTGTGTATCACCGGATGGTAGAGTATTTTTCGGAACAAGTAATAGGGATGGGAGAGGCCTTGTGTTAGGTAAAGATAAAATAGTTGAGATTACTCCAACTAAGTCAAGTGTAAACAGTGAAGATAATGGCTCACTTTTCAAATTATATCCAAATCCGAGTTATGATCAATTGAACATTAAGTCAAATAGCAATAGCATATCAAATATTAGTTTGTTCGATTTGCTTGGTAATAAAGTAACAAATATGAAACTAGCACCTTTTAAGAGTTATAATCTGCAAACCAATAATATGGCAAGTGGGCAGTATCACATTAGATTAGAAACAAATGGACATATTGAAAACAAAATTGTAAATATCATT
>JAUHXN010000181.1 GCA_030426865.1 bacterium
TTATCTGCATAACTTACTAAACCTGGTACTCTAGCAGCAGCAGTAGCTAAAGGAGTAGTACCGTCAAATTGGTTATCAGTTCCTAACATCTGGATAGTACCATCGTTAGTAATCTGAGCTGTGTTAGCATTATTGTTAGTAAACTTACCGTTATCGTCATTAAATTTAATAACTCCTCCAGCAACGTTATTTATCTTCTTGCTATTCACCAAATCTTGTGCGTTAGCAGTGAAAGAAAAAAGGACAACACCAGCAGCTAATGCCGCAAGTCTTGAACCTTGTTTTGTAATGAATTTATTCATGATTCCCTCCGAAGGAATAGTTTATAATTAAATGTATTTATATTATTAATACTAATTTATTGTATTTCGTATTTTCTATCAATAAGTATTACTACTTAAATTCTATTGTCCGATTTCTATAATACCTTGATTTGTTATCTCAGCATCGTTTATTATACTTCCATTAACCTGTAGTGAATTCACACCTACTTGGTTATTTAAATTTGCATCATTTATTATTGTTAAATCTCTTCTAATTAACAGTGGAGCACTTACAGTTTTATCTCCAGCATTGTTTAATATACAATATCCAAGTCCAGATAGTAAGTTAGCTGGTAAATCTGAAATAGTCTGTGCAGAACCATAGAACTCTACTATACTATTTATATCTAGCGTATATGTTGCATAGTTGTTTACAGAAGTCAATAGATTATTCGTACCAGAAATGCTCAACTTAGCATTTGCATCTATACTCATAGTTCCACTACCATTAGAAGTAGCTGTTTGTGTATTTAAATCAGCCACACCACTCTGAACTCTCATGTCGCCTTCTACAGCAACAGATGATTGGAATGTTACGGTGTTATTTGTCGGTATTCCAGTATTATTTACTGTTATGTTCTCTACATTTAGAGGAAGTCCATTACCAGTCACTTGATTAGTAGTACCTTCGTAGATAAAACTTGTTCTAAGTGGAGCAGTTGCAAATGTTCTAACCACAGAAGCTTGTATATTACCAGTTGCGTTACCTAGTGCAGTAATACCGTCAGGTGAGCCAACTCCTAGAGTTGAAAGTTCTCCCATAGTAAAGTGATCACCAGTGATTGTATTTGTTCCAGTAAGTAAAGTACCTGTATTAGTTGAACTAGTACCCAGAGCCACGCCACCTATTGCTACAGAGCCAGCTACATCAAGTGTTATAACGTGGTCATTAACACCAGCATTACCACCACCTATTACTACTGAATCTTGTACAATATTAGGATAGACACCAGCTGCGAAAATAGGTCCAACGTGTGACGAGTTCGCAGTCCAAGAATTTGGATTAGTCCAATTACCAGTCATACGAGAATAGAATATTCTTCTGAATGCAATTAACTCTGCTAAAGTCCAATCACCAATCATATCGGTTGGATCAAAAGTCGCAGGTGTAGAGAATGTATTATTAGCTAAATTAATACCTGTATTGTAAGTTGTCCAAGTACCTGGAGTACCTTCTCCCGGTTCTGACCATTTACCAATTCGATCATAATCTGCTTCAGTACCACGTATATCTAAATCATTATAATTGAATACAAGTTGACCAGTTATAGTAGTAGTAGCAGAGTTTATTTCCCAATATCTAGCAATATAGTCACTAGCATCAGAAGATACTTCATTATGAGCATCCGCTGGATTAGTATTGGAACCAACATTAGTTTTTAAGCATATATCACCATCAGTCCCACTAGCGTCAGTAGTTAATGTAGCAGGTGCATATAAATCATTTCCACCTTCGAGAGAACCAACTGGCCAAGTATAAGTACCATTCGTTGTAACAGTACGGCATAAAGATCCACCAGTTTTCGAAGTTCTAATATATCTAAGCGGGCCATCAGAACCACCAGAGATTGCATTCGGATCAGTGTTAGTTACACTTAGGTTTCCACCATTACCTAATTCAAATATTTGTGGGTTAGTATTACCACCAACCAATAAGTTGACATTACCAGTTACAGTTGCAGGCGTTTCAAGTATTCCAATACCTGCCCCAGCACCTCTATCCATATTCAAATCACAGAATGTAAGTGCTCCCGGTCCAGAGATTGTCTGATCAGTAGCTCCACTACCTTGTAGAGTCAAATCAGAACAAATAGGAGTACCGTTAATATCTTCATTTAGAACAAGAGGTTCCGTAGTAGATAAGTTGCCTTGAAGATTTAGGTTATTACCATCTGCAGAGTGACGCAAATCACCATCAGTAATAGTCAAATCACCTGTTATAGTATAATCATTGTCTCCAATAGCGACTGTATTATCACCAGGAGGTCCTGTATTTTCTATAGTTAGTGAACTAATAGTAGTTGGGAATTCATTTCCAAATATCTGATCAGTTGTTCCTGAGAATATAAAGTCTATGTCAGTATCTATAGTCTTATTATCGAATCTAGTCCAACTAATATTATCATCAGAATCGATACCAAATTCAGATTTGTTATCAATTGTACCACCAGACAAATCAAATGTACTAGATGGAGTACTTCCACTTACATAATTACCAAGACCAATTTCAAAAGTAGAGTTATCTTTGATGGTAAGTGATTCTACTTGAGGAATAGTGTCTAACTCTATTTCATCACTATCATCAATTATAACTATATCCTCCAATTCAGTAGGATCATTATTTGGATAGATTCCACCCGGAGGTAATATAGTTCCACCAATATCTAGTGCCCATGATGCATTATCAGTCCAAGGACCATTAGAATTAGAATAGAAAATTCTTTGTGGTTTTTCACCTATATAGAAGTTTCCGAAATCTTCCCAAAGTAGTGAAGTTCCTGAAAGTTCCACATCAGCATTACCAGTATTCCATTGTAAATCCGTTTTTTGTCTTTGATACCAAATAGGGAATGTACCAGGTTGTAAAGTTTCTCTTCTTATAACAGCTTTAGTTTCATCTATTGAAGCTAATTCAGAAGAAGGGAATTCGAATTTTGTATTGAATGTTCTTGATCCAAGATCAACAGTATTATCACCAGCTGATATTTTCCAGAATCTTTCGATTCTCTTATTTGTGTCTAATCTATTACCCCATAATGGTTCTTTAGGAACTGGTTCTAAAGCTATACCATCAAACCCACCGGCAACACCACCTGACCCATTGTCAGTAGTGACAGTTACAGGAGTATATATATCATCTAGACCTATAAAGAATTGCTTAGAATCAATACCTGCTCCGAAATATCTTTGCATTGTTCCATCTACGAAACCTGTACCTGTTCTATTAACAGTGGCTCCATTTTCAATGATTACTTTTCTTGTATCAGTTCTAACTTTAAGTAATGTCGTATCTAATAAATTAAGTGTATTTTCTACATACATATGAGTATTAGCTCCACCAGAAGGCAAGAGGTCAAATGTAATATCACCACCGGTAACATCTAAATTATAGAATGATAGACCGTCATCATTTCCAACTCTGAAAGTTTTAGAATTAGAACCAGCAACTAGGAAATTACCTAATAATGGCTTCCATAATCCATTTGTATATTGAGAGAAGTCGCCATACAATCTAAAATCTCTATTACCAGACTCATAAATACCATTATCTACTATTATAGAATCTCTAACTTTAATCGGTAATGATCCAATATTATTAGTAGTGAAAACTGATTCTGTAGGGTCAGTTAAGTCAACTTTGACAGAAGCAAGAGTATCAGGGAAACCTTTTCCTGTTACCATACTTGCATTTATTGATTTGAATATATAATTAGCAACCCCAAAAGACTTTGTATTAGTTTGGATAGCACCTTGTGTAGAGTTATCAGTTATACCACCTACATTACTAAATGCAAGAACACAATCATCATCTATTTGGAATGAACTAGCTTTCAAACTACCAGTATTACCAAGTATATAAAGTTCACCAGGATTACCTAGATGTTTTTCAACTATAACGGCTCTAACTGGATCATGTAAAATACCATCAGGCATTGTAATTCGTTTGTTGTCTCCAATTCTAACTATATCAGAAGTCAAATTAGGGAAACGAGATGCAGGAGCACCACCATAACCAGCTGTTGACCAACTGCTAGCTAAACGCCAATTTCCATTAGCTATACTATAGAAAGTAATACCAGAAGGTTCACCAACTACCACATCACCATAAAAGTTAACTTGTCTAGTTTTTATAGAAGTTGTTGTTTTATTAAATGAAGATAAATCAGTCCAAGTACCAGTGCCTGGAGGACACGATCCTGGAGGTGCTGGACATGCTGGGTCGTACATAAACTGTTCAAATAAATTCGTATTAGCACTATTTCTAATATCAGCAGGATTCAAGAAATCAAGTTTTAATTCATATGTATTACCAGTACCTAGAGCAAATCCATTAGTATTGATATTCCAATATTTCTGTATATTAAGGGCAGTATTCATAACCGCAGGGTCTAAATCAGGATGATCTACTCCGTAATGAGCAACACCAATAAGTCCAGCAGTGTTCCCATTATTTATAGTTTTGATTAGAGCAGGTCTATAAGAGTCAATAGAATCTGATCCTACAGTATAAACTCTTTCCGTCGCGTTCGCAGTGAAATGTCTATATAACCTTCCATATACGTGGCCTTTACCATTTCTAATAATTGCCGGATTAGTCCCACCAAGTGGGCTTAATTCTACAAATTGACCAAATTGGTTTGCACTACCGTCTATAAATGCATTATTACCAGCAGTAAATTCTAAATTTCTATGTATTTGTAGATTAGAATTACCAGAGCCAGAAAGGATTACTTTTCCTGCAGTCTTGTCAATTGTAAGATTATGCAAACTCATACCAGGTGCATCATCATTGAAAATTGTCTGGTCACCAGTTCCATTTAATGTAAGTAATCTGAAATCAGCAATATTTCCATTCGAGGCATCAAATAAGCCGTAATTAGTTATATCACCAGCCACTGAAAGACTGTTTGTAGATACATCATACTCTGCATCATTATCTATTTCTAAATCATTAGTAACTGTAATTGATGCACCTGTTTGCTTAGCCGTAATTGTATTACCAACGACATGTAAATCATATATAGGAGTACTACCAATAATTTTAATTTCTGAGCCACCGACTGAAGAGCTAGAGTCACCAATTTGAACTACCCCACCTGTAAACCCAGTTCCAATTGCTGAATTAACTTTGTAATCAGCATTAGCTCCCGGAATAGCGTTTGCTATAATTATACGACCTGAAGCCATATCAAGTTGAGAGCCAGCATTTACATTGAGTCCAACTAGACCTATGTCAGTAGCACCTTTATCTAATACTTTTAATTCCGAATTATTCTCTATGTTTAGACGAACTGTAGCCCCTAAGAAATCACCGTCAAATGCTCCCGCTACAGTCATCTTACCACCATCTAGATGTACTAGAGTATTGTCTTGATATATAAAGTTTTCATCTATAGCGTTTCCTACTACGAATTCTCCACCAAATATTTCTATTGTATTATCTACATCAGTATTAACAGTTTCATTTGAAATTAATCTTCCATCTGTAACAACTATACCAGTGAATTGTTCCATGTTCATACCGATACCGTCATTACCAGCTACGAAATCATAGTTATTATAATGTTTTAATACTCCTGACTTCAAATTAAAACCATAGTCAATGAAAGAAGATGAAGCAGCGCCTAGTGTCGCAGAGTTAATAAACAATGTATCACTCAAACCACCATCTTTGTTGAGATTGACTTCGGATAAACCTAACCAGTCACCAGTACCTTCTAAGTAACTATCTGTAGCGCCACTGAAATTAAGGACTACAAAATCACTAGAACTATTATATAAATCTATTCCGGCTGTATTGGAAGTAATTCCATTATTTACAAGTCTTTCATAAATTGATAAAGTATCTACTTTACCAATCTGTGTAGCTGATTGAATTCGGCCATCAGCATCCAAGAACAAAGATCTCTGAATAGTCATATGTTTATCAAGTGGTGCTGCGGCAAAGTTTAGAATACCTCGACCAGCAGTTGAAGTACCATTAAATGTACCACCAATCGTAATAGTATCAACTGTAACAGTATCAATATTGAATGCAATAGTATGACCATCTATAAAGACAGTATCTGATTGA
>JAUHXN010000182.1 GCA_030426865.1 bacterium
ACCAATTTTATCAGGGAATTTTCAAGAAATAATTGATCTAAGAAATAGAATTGTTGGATTATATTTTGATATAGCAGGCAGAAATTTTAGCTCTATTGGTAATCTGGTGACGGAATTGGAAAAGTTCCCACCAAGTTATTGGCAAAAAAACATCGATTCTTTCATAGAGAAATTGAATAATTCTTCAGCTCTAGCACACGAGTATCTAAAAGAAATGCTTTCATTTATTTTCCGTGAGTTAATAAGTAATAAAGTAGGCAAATATGCAGAAAATCCGGAAAGGGCTTATAGTAACCTCTGGTTAGAAGAGAAAAAAATAAATAATAGAAATATTTTACATTCACTCAAGTTAAATCAAGATGAATCAAATTTTAATAATTATCATTTACGGTTTGATAGGTTTGACACAAGTGATTTAAACTTTAGGATTGGTGACCAAGTAGTTATTTATCCTACAACTGATGACGGATTGACTTTGCTTTTGAAAGAGCAGTTACTCAAAGGTGTAATAAAGCTAATTGATAAATCTCATGTTGTAATTAGTTTACGTAATAAGCTATTAGGTAAAAAATTCTTAGAAAATTACAATAATTGGGCTATAGAGAGTGATTTTCTTGAACATTCTTACAAAAAATTGCCTGCTGTGATATTTGATTTTATTGATGACCCAGAGTTCCAAATAAAAGTAGGTCTTACTGAACAATCAATTAACCAAACAAAGTTAGAATGCGACTACTTAAATGATAAACAAACAAAAATTGTAACTGCTGCCATTTCTTCGAGTAATTATTACCTTATACAAGGACCACCAGGTACAGGTAAAACATCTTATGTACTTCGAGCTATACTAGAGCATTACTACAACAACACCAATGAAAGTATATTATTAACAGCTTATACTAATAGAGCAGTTGATCAAATATGTTCAGTTTTAAAAGAAAGAACAAATATAGAATTTATACGGCTTGGTTCTCGTGAATCATCAGAGCACGGAGATATACTTCTCTCAAACCTAAGCAATGAATTAAATAGTAGAGAATTAAAACAAAAGTTTGATACAACCAGAGTAATAGTTTCTACGGTTTCGTCTTTATTGTCACATCAAGAGTTGTTCAAGTTAAAGAAGTTTGGAATAGCTGTAGTAGATGAAGCTGCACAGATATTAGAACCTTTTATAATAAAAATTATAAATTACTCTAGAAAGTATATTATGATTGGTGATGAGAAACAATTACCAGCAATAGTTAGCCAAGCAGAGTCTAATTTTACTATTAAGAACGAACTACTAGAAGAAATTGAGTTAGTAAATTTATCTGAATCATATTTCCAAAGAATGCTAAGAAATGCTAAAAAGAATGGATGGCATCATTCACATGGAATGCTTACACATCAGGGTAGAATGGGGAAGCAAATTATGGGGTTAGCTAATGAACTTTTTTATAAGGGGGAATTGCTGAACTTGTCTACAGAAAAAGATACTAAAGAGGTGTTGAGTTTTCACGATGTAGAAGCTGAAGACACACCCTATATCAATTATTCAGAAGCAGATTATATAGTAGATCAAATCAAAAAACTAACGGAATCGGATGGAAGTAGTAATTTGGAAATTGGGGTTATAAGTCCTTTCAGGAGTCAATGTGCATTGATACGCAATCGATTACCTTATGACCTTCGTGACAAAGTTGCAGTTGATACTGTAGAAAGATTCCAAGGGAGTGAAAGAGATATTATTTTTATCTCATTTGCAGTCAATAAACCTCATCATATTCAAAATATGTCTTCTACCGTTTTAATTGACAATATTGAAATAGATAGAAAGCTAAATGTTGCAATAACTAGAGCAAAACAGCATCTATATGTGACGGGTTGTAGTGAAATATTGAACCAATCACCTATTTACAAAAAATTTATTGATTTGTTAGTTAAAGAAAATTGACGATTTTGTATTTTTGTGTACTACTTTAAAATTAAAAAAAGAAAAACATTAAGGGATTTAGATTATGGCAGGACATAGCAAATGGGCCAATATAAAGCATAGAAAAGGAAGACAGGATGCATTAAAAGGAAAGATATTCACGCAGATGGGTAAAGAAATAACAATAGCTGCTCGTGAAGGAGGGGGTGACCCAGATATGAATCCTCGTCTACGTTTGGCTGTAAAAAAAGCCCGTGACAATGATATGCCTAAAGATAATATCGAAAGAGCTATAAAAAAAGGAACGGGTGAATTAGAAGGGCAAGCATTCGAAGAATATAGATATGAAGGATACGGACCAAATGGCGTAGCAATAATTGTTGAGACTATATCTGATAATAAAAATAGAACTGTTTCTGAAGTTAGAGCATCATTCGGTAAATACGAAGGTAACATGGGGGAAACAAACTCTGTAGCTTGGAATTTTGATAGAAAGGGAGTAGTAACAATAAAAACTTCTGGTGCAAGTGAAGATGACTTGATGATGGAAGCGTTAGAAGCAGGTGGGGAAGATGTGGAATATAGTCCTGAAACATCTAGAATCATTTGTGCCATGACAGATTTTAATTCAGTCAATGATTACTTTGAGAAAAGCTTATTTGAAATAGAAGACAGTCAACTAGAATACATAGCAAAAAACAAAGTAAAAATTACAGATGTATCAATTGCTAAAAAAGTAATGCTTTTCCTAGATAAAATGGAAGAGGTTGATGATGTCCAGAATGTATATAATAATGCAGATATAGACGACTCAGTTTTCGATCAGTTAGATTTATAATGAGAGTGATAGGTATAGACCCCGGTTCTGTTATTTGTGGCTATGGAGTCGTAGATATGGAGGGGAATAGTTTCAAACTAGTTGAATATGGAGTAATAAAAGCAAAAATTCAATCTGATGATTTCAATGGTAGATTGAAAATACTAAATGAATCTGTAGATAGAATTATAAAAAGAACCAATCCTGATATCAGTGCATTCGAAACTATATTCTACGCAAAGAATGTCCAATCTTTAGTAAAACTCTCACACGCAAGAGCTGCCGCTATACTTTCCGCTGCACAAAACGAATTACCAATATTCGAATATTCACCAAATGAAATTAAAAAATCAGTAACTGGAAAGGGTAAAGCGGGCAAAGAACAAGTTCAATTCATGGTAAAGAAAATTCTAAGTATTAATGAAACCCCAGAGTTTTTAGATTCTACTGATGCGCTAGCTATTGCTATTTGTCACTGCTTAAAACAAGGAAACTCGAATAAGAAGAAAGTTTCTAATTGGTCCCAATTCGCTAAAGACAATCCCGATAGAGTGAAGTGAAGGGTTGTACTGATAACTATTTCAACTTTGTAAATTTTAATAATTTCACATTATCCAAATATTCTAATTTCACAAAATATACACCTGTACTCAAATAAGGAGATAAATTGATTTCGATTAACATGTTAGAAATTAATGATTTAGATTCCAGTTTATTTCCAAATTGATCCATTAAAGAGACTTTAATTAAAGAAGAAATATCAATATCCTTACCTGCACTATAATTAATTTTAACGCGATCTTTAGCAGGATTTGGGAAAGGTTCGTTCAAACTAATACTATTTACATCATCGATATACCAGGTTATACCACATTTATCTATTAGCTCATATGATTCTTTATCGAATTCAGCTATTAGTCTAATTAGTTCAGATTTACATTCGCTACTATTAAAAATCACATCTTCTTTAGGTTCATTGTTTTTTGAATATAAAAATACTGAAATGGTATCAACACTATATGGTGTAAGTTGTATTGGGAACTGTGAATTAGGTATCGAAAAATCATTTTTTGTTCCCAATTCTAATAATTGAATAGTATATGAAGAATCAATTAAATTTCTAATTAGTATCTCTTTTCCGTATAAATTATTTTTTTTTAATCCTTGAAATTTAATCTCATTTCCACCATATACATTAGATAACTCATAGTTATTATCTGTATTTGATCTTTCTATATTTATAAATTCTGTTGTAACTTTACACCCAAATTCATTTTCAATTTCGGCATATACTTTAGAAGGCTCTGAAATGAATAGTTTCTGCTCTTCAGACAGTAGATTACCTAAATCATCATACCAATAAACGTTATTTTTACTATCAGTGTTTAGATATATCTGTTTCGTTTCCCGTTCACAAATCACGATATTATAATTATCAACACTATACTCAGGATATTCATGGAAACTAATATTAATAGTGTCACTGAATGTACAGCCTGATGTAGAATCAATTGCATATAAATAATAAAGTCCAGTTTGTGTAATTATTAATTCTTTTGATTCATGCGTATTATTCCATAAGTAATAATCAAATTCTTTAATTGGATTTAATACTAGAGTATCATTAGTGCAATAATCGGTTTTTATATTAGGTAATATCTTCTGATTGTTATTCTTAGAAGAATTAATAATATGTTTGCTAATTTTATAGATACAGCCACTTTTCGTTTCAATAGTAGCTTCTAATATGCCGATATCTTCAACTATGATAGAATCTTTAGAAATATGATTTTCTAAATCAATTAATTTATCATTTAGCTTCCACAAAATAGTCTGAATCTGTGCCAAATTTATTGGGCTACCCTCCATATCAATTACTCTAACCGTTTTTACATTAGAACACGGAATTGAATCTACGGCCAATTCGAAACTAAGTGTACTATTTACAAGAATTACTTGCTTACTTAATACACACTTCGTAACTGAATCGGATACTTGGTAGACTATATCACAAGAAATAGTTGTATCAGGAATCTGAGATTTTAAAAAAGCAATATTATCTTCAATTTTATTGAATAAACCCAATGGTCTCCAATTCCATAATATTTTATTATTGTTGTTTTCTAATTCTCCGTTTACAAAAAGTTCGCCTGTGATTTTTGAAGTTGAATTTTGACATAGATATAAAGTGTCTGGTATCTTAACTTCTAAATTCAAATATTTTGCAAATACAGAATCTTTTGCTTTAGTACCATCAGAATAAGTTACTTCTATTATATATTTTTTATCTTCACTTATAATATCTTTAATGCTTTTATTATTATTAGAGAAAATAACATTATCATAAATAGGCGGAACTAATTCCCATTTAGTATCAATAATTTGTAAACCTGTCTCATCTAAACTAAATTCGATATTATTGTCACAAGGAGAGATAGTTTTTTCACAAAACTCACCAATTAAAGTACTTGTATTTGTATTCACATTTACAATTTTGGCATCTTCTCCTCGCAATATTTTTTTGAAAATTAGCATATGAACGTTATCTCTAGTAGCAGTACCAGTAGCAAATCCCCACCAAACTTCATCTGATTTCAACAACTGAGACAATTTCATCTTTAAACCATCTTGGAGTTTATCAGATTTTCTTAATTGACCATCAAAATATACTGAGAGTATTTCTAACTCAGAATCCCAATGATACTTAACGCAATGGAACTTACCGTCCTCTATATCTTTATGTGTTTTTTCATTATAATCAAATTTTGCAAATTCATCATTACCAAGTAAATTATTCATATCTCCATTTATTACATATGAAATATGGTCTGCATTGACCCTATCAACGGGAGGAGGAGAACCTGCATAATTATACCAAGTATCTATCTCAACGCCAAATGAAGGATAGACTCGTTTATTACCATCATAGGGATTCATAGCAAAACCCATACCTACACCTAGACTTCCTATTGATTTATCACCTTGAGACTGCATAACAAAAGCAATACCATCAGCGCCTTCTTTGTCTTTAAATCCAAAATACATTTCAGCTTCTACAATAAAATCCTCATTTAGATTTATTTTTTCATAACCCGGAACATTAGTATCGTTCCAAATTACTGTTGCTTGCATACGATTAGTCCCGTCTGTCAACTTATGTATATTTGTAATTGGATCGTAAGAGTAGTTATTAGGGTTACTCTGTACAACTTTAAATTGCGCATAAATACTATTTACAACAAGTAAATTTATAACGATTATCAAAAATGATTTTTTCATTTCATCATCTCAAGTAATATCAGTGTAAATAACTAATGTAATTTAATAAATTTAT
>JAUHXN010000183.1 GCA_030426865.1 bacterium
AAAGCCTTTTAAAAACATTAAAACAAGTCAAATACATTATAATAATGTCATCACCATCTAATAATATGTTTATGAATCAATCAAACACATTTACAACAACACAAAATCAAAATTTAAATTTACAAAATACAAATTTAAAAATGATTCGCAAAACAGTAAAAACAAGTCAAAATCGTCCAAATAGACCAGATGCAGGAGATCTTGCACTTATCCAAAGAAAATTAGACTTTAAAAATTGTTAAAAAATCAATTTTATAAATAAATTTGTAAAAATTAAAATTTAAAAAATAAATTTTTTTTTTAAATTAATATATTTAATTTTGCCCATCAATATCAATCATATTGTTTATAATCCCATAAATTAAAATAAATTTTATTTTTTAAAGTTAAATATATTGAATTTTGCCCATCAATATCAATTATAATGCTTATTACTCCTTTAAATTTCAGACCCCTTCACCCTTGGTTTTGACTAAAAAAATCTTATAAAAAAATTATCTTAATCAAAAAAAAATAAATAATTTTAAGTAAGTAGTTAGTCAGAATGAATATTTGTCATATGAATTGTGGTTGTGGTGGTAAAAAAGTTACTACATGTTCTTGTCAAAGGTTGACTACATGTGATTCTTGTCAAAGGTTGACTTGTTACGAACACCTCTATGATGAAAAAACATGTGTTGATTGTTCATTACAATATGGCCATCTTGAATTATGTTTCGCAAAACAACAAATTGAAGAATTGAAAAAATAACAAGATACATCCAACAAAACCTAAAATGCATTAAAATGCAGTTTAGCTAAACCGTTAATGGCAATTAGAATAGAATGAAAATACCGAAGATTAAAGGAATAATAGACCGAAGAATTCTTATCAATTATCAAGTTGAAAAGGAAATCTTGGGGAATTACCTGCCTAAACCATTTAAACCAAAATTGGTAAATGGAAAAGGAATCGCAGGTATCTGTTTAATAAGGTTGAAAGAAATTAGACCTGCAGGTTTGCCAAAGCAAGTTGGAATATCTTCTGAGAATGGAGCTCATAGGATTGCTATTGAATGGAGAGAAGATGGAAAACTGAAAGAAGGGGTTTTCATACCTAGAAGAGACACTTCCTCTAAACTGAATTCATGGGCAGGTGGAACCATTTTCCCTGGTGTCCATCATTTAGCTGAATTCACGGTTAATGAATCAGAAGGAAATTATGAAGTAAGTTTTATAAGTGACGACGAAACATCTTTGTCAATTGAGGCTTACGAAACGGACAATTGGAATAACAAAAGTGTATTTGAAAATTTGGAATGTATTTCAGATTTTTTTGAGAGAGGCACAATCGGATATTCCCCAGATAAAAAGGATTTTGACGGTCTTGAACTCAAAGCTTATACTTGGAAAGTATCACCTCTAAAAGTAAAAAAAGTTAAATCTAGTTTTTTTGAGAATAAGAGTATTTTTCCAGAAGGTTCTGTTAAATTTGATAATGCTCTTTTGATGAAGGATATCGAACATGAATGGATTGGATTGAAGAAAATAAGAATTAGCTAACATGGTGTATAGTACATAGCCGCCCAACGGGATACTACTCATAGCCTAACAGTTCAAAGGCATAAGAATAATAATAAGAAAATGTACATATTTCATACTTATTTATCTTCATTTAACCTGTGCCTCTTTACTAATTCAACTATTATTTGTAAATTAGTATAAACCAATAAAGGAAAAGAGATGAAAAAGATATTAATGATTTTGATGCTTGCATTGTTTGTGAGTTGTAGTGATTCTACTACTGATCCTGAAGATAAAAATGCAACTAAAGTAAGTATTGCTGAATTATCAACTCAACCCGGATTCGAGACTTATCAATCAAGCTACGACTCTTATACGCCAAATGCTGATTATGTAGATAGCTTGAAATCTGTTTACAGTTCGGATGATGATAAATTCTACTTATATCTGAAATTAGATTGTCAATGCAATGCTAGTACAAAACTATTCCCTAGAATGATGAAGACTTTAGACGCAGCAGGTATTAGTCACGACAATATTAATATGTATCTAATGTTGGATGAATCCTATAGTTACCCTGAGGAAGACTTTATAACTGTTACTGATTTACCTCAGTTCTTTGTGATGAGTGGAAGTGAATTACTAGATATAACATCAACTCCTGACTCAGTATTAGTTGAATCTATGTTATACAAATCATTCAAGTAAATATGAATTATTGGTTAATCAAATCTGAGCCACACACTTATAGTTTTGACCAGATGAAATCTGACAAAAAGACTTTATGGGACGGCGTTCGTAACTATCAAGCTAGAAACTTTATGAAAGAAATGAAAAAAGGTGATATTGCCCTTTTTTATCATAGCGGCAAAGATAGACAAGTGGTTGGCGAAGTAGAGATAGTAAAAGAATACTACCAAGACCCGACTACTGAAGACACAAACTGGGTTGTAGTAGATGTCAAATACAAAAAGACTTTTGCTAATCCAGTAGATTTGGCTGAGATAAAAGCTAGAAAGACATTAAGCGAAATGCATCTAGTTCGAAATTCGCGGTTATCTGTAAGTTCAGTTAAGAAAAAAGAATATGACATGATTGTCAAAATGTCTGAAGCTTAATCATTTACTAGCATGAGTTCTATCTGTTTTCGAATCATTTCTGTTGTTATAGAACTCATACACTCGTGAGTACCTATTGGGCATTCCTCAGACCCATGAATTCTACAAGGCCTACACTTTAGCGAGTCATTTTGAACTACAATACTACCTTCTGCTAAAGGGCCAAAACCAAACATAGGGTGAGTAGCTCCAAAAATAGTAATAGTAGGAGTATTTGTAATAGCTGCGAAATGAGTCGGTGCACTATCATTAGTTACTAATATATCTGAATTGATAAGTAACTGATATGTCTGAGCGATAGAAGTCATTCCACATATATTAATGACTCCCGAGGCAGTGTCTATTCTATCTTCCTTGCTTCCTATTACTACAACGTTGTATTCACTTTTTAGTAAATCAGCTAGATTCGAATACTTATCTGTCCCCCACTTCTTAGTAGCCCAAACAGACCCAGGGGCTAGAACAATCGTCTTTTTTGATTCATCATATTTTTGCTGAATTAGAAGGTTTTCTACAAATAGTTTATCTTCTAAAGTTAAGTCAAGCTCTACATTTACCATATTCATATCATCAAACATTGTAGAAATATATCGCTGTGCCTCATGTAAATGAAATTTATATTTTATTTTGTTAGTATAAACTCGTGAGTTTGAGGCATTATTAAACCCAATTTTAACAGGTGCCTCTATATTCTTTACAATCTGTGAAGTTCTATATGATTTATGAAGTGAAACAATTATATCAAATTTATAAGTCGATAAACTCTTAGCAAACTCTATCGTATTTGCCATAGACTTATGAGAGCCCTTTTTATCCAATATAAACAAGCTGTCTATTGATTTTACTGAAGAAAGTACATTTGCCCCAGCTTTCGTTGTAAGTACAGATATATCGCAACTATGGGAAGATTTTATTTTTTGAGTTAGAAATGAAGTTAGTGCAATATCACCAAGAAATGCTGTATTGATAATTAGAATTTTACTATTTTTTGGAATTTCAATCAATCGATTTTCCATCTATTATGTTGCCAAGCCCAATGACCAGGATTCTTTTCTATTGCACTTTCTAATAGTTTAAGATATCTTTTCGTCAATTCTTCTACTCCTTCATTGTTGTCCACTAAATCCGAATGATCTAGCTCTACTAATTCTACAGTGTAATTATTATTCGAATCACGTACCGCGAATCCGACAATTATAGGTGTTTTGAATTTTAAAGCTAATAAAGCAGGTGCCTTGTAAGTCCTAGCTGACCTACCTAAAAAGTCTAATATTAGACCTTCATTCTTACCAGCTCTTTGATCAGAAAGCATTGCTATTATATCATTAAACTTTATTACCTTTACTAGAGTTAATCCAGCCTTATTCATATCAATTAACTGATTACCGCCACGTTGCCTTAAATTTCTTAAGTATTGGTCCGTGTAAGGGTTCATCTGGAATTTTACAACAATATGTAATGGCTTACTTAGAAGAATACTAGCAGAATATGCTAACAATTCCCAGTTACCGAAATGTGCAGACAATAGTATTACACCTTTGCCTCTCTCATTAACTTGTTTGATTAATTCTATATTGGAATACTTTACCTTAGGATTTTCAGACCCAAAGTTATATTTATCAATTGTAAGTAGTTCTACTAAAGTAATTCCTAGGTTTTGATATGATTCTTTAAGTATTTTATTAGCATCTGATATAGAATAATCCAAATTGGATTCTAAAATGTTGTGTAAAGTTATTTTCTTTCGTTTAGATGAAGCCAACATCATAACAAGACCTAATAACTTTCCAATACTGACTTTTATAGATTCAGGTACGAACCTTAGGAATGTTCTTAATATTTTAAAGAAAAGTAATGATATTTTTTGGAAGATTTCTTTCATCATCTATCATAATTTCTGCTACTGTTGTACTTCGGGCTGCCATCATTATCAATTGCTGGATTAAATTCCTCAAACCAGTTATAATTTTTTATCTCATTAGGTGCTGTTGAATGAACTAATAAAAAAGAATTATCGCCAAATCTATCTACAAAAAAGAAATAGGTACCGCCATAAAGCTCATCATATTGCCATTCTTCAGCTGCTTTCTTTCCGGAACTAGCTCGGAATATCTCTCTATTAGAAGGAAAACCGTATTTAAGCATAATACGCCCTCTTTCTGTTTTCCAGCCAGGCATTATATCACCTCTGGAAAAGTACTTTGAAGCGAAATCGACTCTTTTATGGAATTCAGTCATAAGTTCATTTACTGCAGTTGTAGTATCAGGATCTCTTTCGAACCAAAAACTATAGAGTGCTCTTTGCTTTGCCCGTAATGAATTTAGTAGTTCATATTTTTCAACCTCAAATTCCGTTAAAAGAATTTTCATTGTTTCATATTCATACTTTATTCTTTCTTCAGTCATTATTGCAAAAGGACTTCGTTCAAAAGAGATATTTTCTATATACTTATTACTAATATGAAAGTCCCTACTCGGGTCTAATATGTAGAACTTGGTCAATTGCGATTGTAATAGTTCATCATTATTATACACTTTGATAATTAATCGATAAACACCATTTTTCAAAGTATCAACAGGTAACATACCATAATCATAGAACGAAGTACTAACATCTCCTTTCTTCTTTTTAAAACTACTAATTTCTCTATTATCGCCTGTTTGTATAATATAATCAATACTTAAATTATTTTTATTTGAAGTATCTATATTATATACTTCATAATAAAATTTTAGATATGGGTAAATACCACTAATAGTATGTTCTACATTAGGTATAACGAAAAGTCTATTTTTTCTAAAAGCTGGATTGTTTCTAGTCGAATCATAGTTGTCAATCTGATGCGCTAGTAAAATGTCTGATATAACAGTACTATTCTTATTAAAATCCCTTATTAATATTTTCCCTTTATTAATTTCTTTTATTTTCGAACCATTTTCGATTGTAATTTTGTACTCATACTGCCCGGGAAATAAGGTGAAGTATTTCTTGTCAAATAATATTAGAGAAGTATCTGAGAGCTTTCTATTATATTGAAATTCCCAGCTATTATTTATAGATTCAATTCCCGTAGAAGAGACGATCAAATTTATCTTCGTATTAGACATTAATGCATTATCATTTGTCTTTCTATATTCAAGACTATCGCTATGAAGTTGATAGTTAATCTCTATAAGGGTTTTATTCTCGTCGTATCTGAATTGTAATATATTAAATTCAACTGAAAATGCTTTCAGTTGAAATATAAAAGAAAATGCTATGAGATAGATTAATGTTTTCATATAAAAATGCCGTCAAATATAATAATACTTAACGGCATTGAAATTAATTATTTTATTACAATTAGAAATCTAGTCCAATAGTAAATCTATTGATTAATCCAATATCCGCTGTAGGGT
>JAUHXN010000184.1 GCA_030426865.1 bacterium
TACAGAGGAAAGATTCAGAGGGTATAAGATTAATGAGTTTGATAAACAACCAATTATGGTTGAACATCAGCTCAACCCAACGATAAAGCTTTTATCAATAGGTAATTCAATTTATTCTGAGCTTTTTAGTGGTTTTTCTTTCGGTTTAGGTGCAGACATCGGATTTGCAATGACTTCTGATTATTCGCAAAATGAATTAGCTCTAAGCCCTAATGATTTTACTTTTGATAATGGAAGTAGAGAAATAAATACAGGGGAAGGAACTATAGAAGAGATGAATTCACTTATAGTCTCTCTTTTCGCAGGTATTAGGTATGATTTGTATGATTTTGATGATTGGACTATAAGACCAGAAGTAAAGTATAATTATATACCTGGAAGTTTACTTGATGGTAAAGACTTGTTCGCTTCTCAATTATCTGGGTCGATTTCATTCGTTTATAATATGACTACTCCAGAGCCAAAAGCTCCAGCTCCACCACCACAACCTAAACCAAAGGAAATAGAAATTGTTGAAGAAGTAATTACCCCAGCTCCACCTTATATTAATGTTAGTATGACATTAAAAGATGAAAGTGGAAATGAAATAAAAGATGGTCAGAAATTGACCTTACCAATAACTGTATTTGAGACTAAGCAAGAATATGCTTTAAAGCCTGTAGTATTCTTCGATAGTGCAGACTATAATTATAAGCAATATAATATTGAGAGTTTTACAAACTCTGATTTCGATGTGCAAACTGAGATGATAAACTCAATAGCTAAAAGAATGAAATCTGATAAGTCTTTGAAGTTGAATCTAACAACGTATGATTTGGGAGATGAACCTAAGAATATGCCCGAAGAAAGATTGTATAATATACAACAAAGACTGAAAGATGAGGGAGTTGATTTATCAAGAGTAAAAACGAAAACTATTGCAGTTGATAAAGACTTCAAATATAACGAGCTAAAAGAAGAATACAGAAAAGTTGAATTTGCACTTTCAGATAATTCGGAACTTATAAAAAGTATATACGAAATAGAGAGTAGAATTGAGTATGAGAATAAGACATTTACTCCAAATACTACTATCAACTCTTCTAAAGAAGATTATTACCAAGAAGCAAATCTGTATGTAAATGATCAATCTGTAGAGAAAGAAAACGAAGACTTCAAGTTTTCAATAGATGAAAAGTACACTAAAGATTTTGAAAAGAATGAGCCAATGAAGTTTGAGTATATTTCCAATGCAGAAGTGGCAGGAATTTACGCCTCAGATAAAGTTTCGTTTACAGTAGAGCCAATAGTCAAGAATGTAAATCAAACTATCAATACGGTAAATGATGGCTCAAAATTAACTGAACAGCATATTCTAGCTTATACTGAATTCGATAAATCAAGTTTCAAATCAGTAGATAGTGACGTACTAAAATTAGTTAGGAAAGCACTCGAACAAAATAGAAAAGTAACTATTTACGCTTCTACTGACAATCTAGGGAATGAAGAATACAATAAAGCATTAGCTGAACGAAGAGCAAATGCAGCCAAAAGTATAATAGGTGGCAATAGTAGTAATCTACAAGTTATCTATCCCGAACAATACCTGTTCTCTAATGAACACCCTTATGGTAGAATGCTTAATAGAGCAATTGTAGTTAGAATTGATAAATAAAAATCTTTTCAATATATCTGAAGAAATGATATTATTTTCATATATTATCGCTTCTAAAAATGAAGACTAAGAAAATATATTGAACTTTGAAATGGTTTAATATATTTTCTCATGCTTTGAGATAATATCAAATCGAAATAAAGGAATCAAGTATGGAAAAAAGAGAAGAACTCTGGGGACACCCAAAAGGGCTGTATATCCTGTTTTTCACAGAAATGTGGGAGAGATTTAGTTACTACGGTATGAGAGCAATACTTGTATTGTTCCTCATTAGTACAGTTACAGGAGATAATCCCGGTTTCGGTTGGGAAAAGACTGAAGCATTATATTTATATGGTTGGTACACGGCCTTAGTTTATATTATGTCTATTGCCGGTGGGTGGGTAGCCGATAAATATTGGGGTCAGAAAAGAACTGTCCTAATAGGAGGTATTCTACTCTGTTTTGGTCATGGTATTCTTGCCGTTGAGGCACTTTGGGCTTTCTATGCAGGTCTTGGTCTAATTATATTAGGTGTTGGTGGATTGAAGCCAAATATTTCAACTATGGTAGGTGGGCTTTATGCACCAGGAGATGATAGAAGAGATAAAGGATTCACAATATTCTATATTGGAATAAACCTTGGAGCTTTCTTGTCTGCACTTGTTGTAGGTTATGTAGGTGAGACTATAGGATGGCATTATGGGTTTGGTCTATCAGGTATAGGTATGTTACTTGGACAAGCGGTATTCATGGCAGGACAAAAATTCTTATCTGGCGTAGGAGAAGCAACAAAAGATTTAACACCTGCCGAAATGGAAGCAAAGAAAAAACCTTTAACGAGTATAGAGATAGACAGGGTCAAAGTGATGTTGATTTCATTTGTCTTAATTATTATTTTCTGGGGAGCTTTTGAACAAGCTGGTGGATTGATGAATATTTATACTGCAGAGAAAACAGATTTAAGTTTAGGTTTCACAATCCCAATTCTTGATTTAGATGCTGTTCCTGCTTCATGGTTTCAATCTGTAAACGCCCTATTTATAATACTACTTGGTGTTCCAATTGCTGGTTTTTGGTATAATTGGAAACAGAAAAACAAAGAATCATCTTCTTTATTCAAAATGGCAATAGGTATTATAATAATGGGACTTGGTTTCTTATTTATGTCAGCTGCATCTTTACAATTCGAAGCAGAAGGTCAATCAGCAATGTATTGGCTAGTACTAGCATATCTATTCCATACAGTTGGTGAGCTTTGTGCTTCACCAGTTGCATTATCTTACATCACTAAACTAGCTCCACTTAAATACGCATCTATTATGATGGGTGCTTATTTCGCAGCTACTGGTGTCGGTAATAAAGTCGCGGGTATGGTAGGAGAATGGTCACAATCAGCAGGTGAGTTACAGATATTCACTGGTATTGCAATATTTTGTACTATTATTGGGTTTTTTGTTATAGCATTATTGAAACCATTGAAAAGATTAGCACATGGTGCAGAAGATAGACAAGCAATTGATCCTGCCGAACAAGAAGGTTATGAAATTGCAGAAGCAGACAAATTATAATTAACATTTTTATAATCTTATAATATTTGGAATAATATGGATTTAGGATTAATAATACTAATTGTAGCTTGGTTGTTTGTACTAGTATGGGTACCGATAATCATTTATAACAATAGAAAACTACACCCAAAAGCACTATTTATTTTGTTCTTTGCAGAAATGTGGGAACGATTTAGCTACTATGGAATGCGAACACTACTAATACTATATATGGTAAAAGTATTATTTGCGGAGATGAGTAGTTTAGAGGCAGATAGCACTGCACTCGGTATTTATGGCTCTTATACCGCTATGGTTTATCTTTTCCCCGTAGTCGGTGGGATAATTGCAGATAAAATCCTAGGGTTCAGAAAAGCAATTATATTCGGTGGAATTCTGATGATGGCAGGGCATTTTGCACTGGCATTAGAAGGGATGTATTTCGCTGGGAATATGCAGCTTTTTTATTTATCACTTGCTTTCATTATCATTGGAAACGGATTTTTCAAGCCTAATATTTCCAGTTTGCTTGGTAATTATTACGGAGCTGACGATAGCCGTAAAGATGGTGCATTCACTATTTTTTATATGGGTGTTAATATTGGCGCGTTACTTTCAACTGTGACTTGTGGCTATGTAGGTGAACAAATAAGTTGGCACTATGGATTTGGTCTTGCTGGAATTGGTATGATGATTGGCTTAATTGTTTTCTGGTTAGCTGGAGATAAATACTTAGGCAAAAAAGGGATAAACCCAAGTTCAATGGAAGATTTTCCTGAGATTAATGAACAAGAAGATATTGCATTACTAAGTGGTCCCGAAGAGAACCGTGAATTGGTTAGACAAAAAGAAGCCAAAAATTTCACTAAGTTCATGACTCCACAACTAAGAAGAAATCAGTTGTTAACTTATATTGCAACTTTAGTATTTATTCCTATTAGTGCTCAATTTTTAAAATTGAGTGATATATTAACTTGGATTCTTATAATTATGAGTTTGGGTGTATTGGGTTATCTTTTTGTTATGGCTCAAAAAGAAGATACTATTGAAAAGAAACAGCGATTACAAGTTGTAGTAGTTCTTTTCCTCTTCCACTCTATGTTTTGGGCATTGTTCGAACAAGCTGGCGGTTCACTTACTTTGTTTACCGCTCGTAATATTGATAGAGTCATAGCTGGGTCAGAAGTTCCAGCATCAATCTTTCAATTCCTAAATGCATTTTTTATAATGGTATTAGCTCCGGTATTTTCTATTATGTGGATTAAACTTAGAAACAAGAATAACGAGCCATCTACGCCAATGAAATTCGTACTTGGTCTATCGCAACTAGCGCTTGGGTTTGGTGTGTTAGTAATAGGAGCAAAATTCTTTTCATCGGAAGGTTTAGTACCAGTAATATTTATCGTGTTAACATATTTATTCCACACAACTGGAGAACTAAGTTTGTCACCAGTTGGATTATCTATGATTACGAAACTTTCACCTAAAAAGGCGGTAGGTTTTGTAATGGGTGCTTGGTTCTTGTCAATTGCTCTGGCTAATAAAATGGCTGGTCTTATTGGGGAATTAACTGCAGTTGATCATGGTGGAAAAGGTGAAGCTGCACCTATTTTAGAAACTTTGACTACATATTCTAATACTTATCTGCTCTGGGGTGTATTAGTAGTGGGAGTAGCAGCGTTACTATTATTCACTTTAGTTCCGACACTCAAAAAATGGATGAATGGAATACATTAATTCTAATCCATATAAAATTAATTACAAGCCCTATCTTCGATGGGGCTTTTTTTTATTCTAATACGCATAAAGACATGGATCTGTTTTACTGAGACAAATCAACCTTGGGAAATTTAGAGAAGTATCCATTCCTATACAAGTTTGCTTTTGTTGTGGACTCTTTAATCAATTCCATTTTGTTTTAATTAGTTAAGCCAACAAAAAAAAAAGGCATATAAATCAATATATGCCTTTCTTTAATTTTCAGTAGTGTTTATAGTCTAAGCTAATTCACGTTTGATTTGATCAACTATGTCTAGTTGTTCCCATGAGAATATATCACGACCAAAATGACCATAACTTGCAGTCTGTTGGAAGACTGGTTTAGTTAAACCAAATTTTGAGATTATACCTTTAGGTGTAAGATCAACGTTCTTCTTTATCCAATCAGATATTTCAAATCTATTGTGTTTTGATGTCCCGTGTGTGTCAACGTAAATTGATAACGGCCTATCAACTCCTATTGCATAAGCTAATTGTATAGTACATTCATCAGCTATTCCAGCAGCAACTAAGTTTTTAGCCACATAACGTGCTGCATAAGCAGCCGATCTATCTACTTTAGTGGAATCCTTACCTGAGAACGCTCCACCTCCGTGAGGGGCTCTCCCGCCATAAGTATCTACTATTATCTTTCTACCTGTCAGACCAGTATCACCATGCGGTCCACCAATTATAAATTGACCAGTTGGGTTTACGTGATATTCAGTATCTACTAACCATTCTTTTGGAATAATCTCATTCACTACGTTATTGATAACGTCATCTTTGATTTGCGCACTAGTTATACCTGGGTCGTGTTGTGTCGATAAAACTATATTGTGTGCTCTAATTATCTTATTATCTTCGCCATATTCTAAAGTTATCTGTGCCTTTGAATCGGGGCGTAGATACGTCATAATCTGTTTCGATTTTCTAATTTCTGCTAGCTTCATAAGTAACTTATGTGAATACATAAGTGCTGCTGGCATTAGTTCTTCAGTCTCACGATTAGCATAACCAAACATAATACCTTGGTCACCAGCTCCGCCTGTA
>JAUHXN010000185.1 GCA_030426865.1 bacterium
TAAGAATTTCATCTGTTTTTTCAGTTTCATAGTCAAATTGTGCAAGAATTTTAAAGATCTTTTTAAAACCTTTCTCATTTCTATACAAGTAATTGTATAAAGATTGACCACCAATAATAATTACTTTTACATTAACTTTTATTGGCTCTGGTTTCATTTGGCTTTCGCTCATTTGTAGATATGTAGCATAGGGCTGGATATCTAACTTATCATACAGCAATACATTTTTAATTGCCTTCCACGAAACGGCCTCTGAGAATAAATCATTTGCACTTACTATTAAGTAACCTTGATCTGCTTGTAATATGGACCCTGCCTTAACTTTTGAAAAATCAGTCCTCCAATATCCTTTGGAATCAACAATTTTCTCAAAAGAGCCAAATAGATTTCCGTAAGTTGGGTTATGTTCGATAATTACTGGTGCGCATACTGTATCAGTGTTATCAAGTATTATATTAACCGCAAATTTATCTATCACTTGTGATTCTATATCAATATTCTTTGCCTTTGCTAATTTAGCTAGCTGATTATTTGATTGTTCAGCGGAAGGTAGAAAGTAACGGATATTATCTAGTATAAATTCTTTACCTGATTCAAGATAATCTTGTATAACTACGTGTTTTTTATATTTACTTTTTAGTTCTTTGAAACATAAGTTTATTATTGTTTCAGCTGTCATTCTATCAAAATTAGTTAATTCTTCATGAAATGAATTGACCATCTCATTAGCAGATTCAGCTAATTCAATTAACTCTTCATGCAATTTGTTATAATCATCTGCGAGCTTAACAGCTTGTTGTTCGGTGAGTTTCTTTTCTTTAACAAGTGATTCAAGTGATTCTATCTTATAAGCTTTTTCGTCAACCAAGACGAAAATATCTGGCTCGGGACTACCTTTAGTATTCTCTATTTGTCCTCTTATAAACCCTTTACTTTTTAATTTTTCATCAAAAACTTCAATTAACTCTTTTTCTGAGTTCTGATAAGACTCGATTAATTCTTTCCTTTTTAATGTGTAGGGTTCTTCTTCGAATACACTACTAAGTCTTTCTAAAATATGCGTTATAGTATCTTGCATACTCTTCGAAAAACTAGATGCTTCTCCCCTGCTTAATTGTATAAGTTTGGGACGTGATTCATCTGAAAAGTTATTTACATAACAATAATCGAATAGTTCTGGACAATTACCTTTTCTTTGAGATTTTTCAAGCATTTGCTTTACTGTAGTCATACGACCAGTACCAGATAGTCCGGTTACAAATATATTGTATCCTCTACTACCTCGTAAATCCGCACCAAGCTCGATTGCTTGGATTGCTCTAGGTTGACCAACTATATGGTTTAGGTGTTCTACTTCTTTCGTAGATCGAAAATTTAATTTCTTTTTATCGATTTGCCACTTAAGTTGGGCAGGCTTTAGTTTTATTGCTTTAGGTTTTACCACTTAATCAGTATTATTTATATTGTCTTAAAAACTCAAGTCTATCTTGAAGTTTTGCTTTTGGTACTAGAAGTTCTTCTTTGCCTAATATTGCTTCTTGAGGGCTAGTATATACGATTTCATAATCTTTACTCATTACTATTGCTTCCTCAGGACAAACTTCTTCACAATAAGAACAAAATATACATCTAAGCATGTTTATTTCAAACTTTTCTGGATATCTCTCTTTTTCTTTAGGGGTTTCACCTGCTTGTACTTCTATAGCCAATGCTGGACAAGCAACACATCGTTCGCCACCGTCTTCTTCCACTAAGACTGGTCTACCTCTGAATGAACCTGTGGGCTCCCATCTTTGCTCTGGATATTGCCTAACAAAATCTTTAGGTTTAAACATTTGTCTGAAAGTTATGCCTAAACCCCTGGCAATTTCAGGAATGTACATTTTTTCCCAAAATGTTAGTCTTTCTGCTTCTGTATTTTTTCTATTATTCATTTTTTTCTACTTTATTATGATTATAAACCGAAGAATATAATTACTGCTGCTGTTACAAATAGGTTAATAATTGATAGAGGGAGCAATACTTTCCATCCTAAATTCATTAGTTGATCATATCTAAATCTAGGAACAGTCCAACGAACCCAAATAAAGAATATGATGAATATCATTAGTTTTGTAAAGAATGAACCGAACTGTAATAAAGCTCTTGTCCAAGTACCTTCAATAAATCCAAGTGAATCCCAAAATTCAGGGAAAGGTAAACTCCAACCACCAAAGTAAAGTAATGCAATGAATGCTGAAGCAGTTGCCATATTTGCGTACTCAGCCAAAAAGAACATACCGAATTTCATACCACTATATTCAGTATTATATCCACCAACTAATTCAGGTTCAGCTTCGGGTAAATCAAAAGGAGTTCTATTAGTCTCAGCAAATGATGAAACTAAAAATATTATGAATCCTAATGGTTGTAAAAACACCATCCAACGTAATCCAAACCAACCTTCTCTTTGAAATATAATAATTTCATTTAGATTTAGAGAACCAGCAATTAAAACAACGCCTAATAATGATAACCCCATAGACAATTCATAAGAAATCATCTGTGCAGCAGAACGCAATCCTCCAAGTAATGAATACTTTGAGTTTGATGCCCAACCAGCGAGAGTAATACCATATACACCAATCGAAGTCATAGCTAAAATAAACAATACACCAATATTAATATTAGGTGCAATCCCCCAATAGACAGTTCTTTCACCTATAGTAACGTAGTGAGCATAAGGAATAACAGCATATACACCAATTGCAACTGCTAACGTAAGCAATGGCGCAAGTCTATGAAAACCTTGATGAGCAGCTTTAGGTACTAAGTCCTCTTTCATAAATAGTTTTACAACATCTGCAATCGGTTGTAATAGTCCCATTGGTCCAACCCTATTTGGTCCAACACGGTTTTGAATCCAAGCTGATATTTTTCTTTCTAAATAAACTTCTACAGAAGCCATTACTAGTACTATATTTATAATAATAGCAGCTTTAATTCCAAATTCAATTAGTGTAAACGTTAAATCGCTCATATTCTATTTAGCCTTTATATTTAACTATTTTCTGTGTTTGTTGAGGTTTCAAATAATGTGATACATAGTTGACATGTTTAGGATCAGGATTATTACCTTTACCTAGTTCTAGTCCTTGATACTCATCAAGTTTTTTATAATCCATATCATTGAAGTTCGAATGATTCTCTACTATCTCTGCGAAAACATTTGCTGATTTAGTATAGTTCCAATCTTTACCTAGTTCTTTAGCTATACTTTGAAGTATTTTCCAACTTTGTCTTGAGTCTCTGATTTCATGATTAGTCCACCGGTCATTATCAGCACCAAATTTATCTAATCTACTCATCTTCATACCCATATATCTGAAGTTTTCTTTAGTAACTAATGCTGGGGTAAAGTGCTGTACTCTACCATTTAAATTAGTATATGTACCTTCAATCTCAGCGAATGTCGATGCAGGGAATACTACATCTGCGAAGTTATTAATCTTTTTATTAGAATTATATGAATGTACTGCTAAGAAACTTAAATTACCTAGTTGTTCTAGTATTTCAGGATAATCCTCAAAGTCTTCTTCCATCACGTACATTGCACGAATTTCACCATTCTTCAATTTAGAAGCTAGTTCATCAGCTTTTATTTTAGAATTATTACCAATCCCTAACTCTTCAACACCTTTAGTATTAGGCGTCAAATCTGCAACACCTAATAAGTCGTCAATGCGTGATTCGTCAGTATGAGAATAGTATAGAACATTTTGAGTATTAGAAATTTCATTTGCAAATTTGTTAAAGATGTAATTATCTTCATTTGTCGCTTTAGAAGAAGCTACAAATACAATCTGATCACCTTTGAAGTTGTTTAATTTACCTGCAGAATAACTTATTGCTTCTTCCCAAGTTACTTCTTCTAATAATCCTTCATTATTTATTAACGGTTTTGTAACACGATTTTTATTTACGAAATCATAACTCAGACGAGCATCATCTCTTAACCAATATTTATTTACGTACATATTGTTTCTAGGCGTAATACGTAATATCTCATTATTACGTACACCTAAATTAATATTAGTTCCTGTTCCATCAAAATGAGAAATACTTTCATTTGATGAAAGTTCCCATACTCTAGCTTCAAATCTGAAATCTGGACTAGTTAGAGCTCCAACAGGACAAATATCGATTACATTCATTGAATAAGGAGAATCGAATGTAGTTCCATCAAATAATTCGATAGTTACATGATCGCCTCTTTGAACAAATGTTAAAACATCTTGTTTAGCTACTTCTTTTGCAAAACGGATACATCTAGAGCAAGAAATACATCTTTCAGCATCAAATACAACATTTGGACCCCATACTTGACGTTTGGGTTTATGATTTTTAACTTCTTCGAATCTACTTTGACCTTTAGAATGGATGAATGAATACTCTTGTAATTTACATTCACCAGCTTCATCACAAATTGGGCAATCAAGAGGGTGGTTAATTAGTAAGAATTCCATAACAGCTTCTTGTGATTCGATAGCTTCATCAGAAATTGATTTTACTACCATCCCGTCTTGAACTGGTGAAGCACAAGCAATTTGCATTTTAGGAATAAAGTTTATTTTCTTATTTCCATTTTCATCTAATTCGAAATTCCCTTCTCTATCTCTAGCAGGCATTCCAACCTGAACTAAGCACATTCTACAATTACCAGCTACTGGTAATTCAGGGTGCCAACAGAAATGAGGAACAGCTAACCCATTATCATAGGCTGCTTCTATTATTGTTTTTCCTGGCTTTGTTTCTATAAGCTGGCCATCAAATTCAAATTGAGGCATTTTACCTTCTCCAGATTATATAATTATTAAGGTTTTAGAATATTGTTATAAAACCTTTGCAAAATACAATTTTTTTTGAATTTTTACAGAATTGTTCAGAAATTATATTGCAAATTGTGCTTTCTCAGCAATTCGCCATAGTAATTGACCTGCAAAATGGACTCCATAATACTCTTTTCCTAAGTAAACACTATCTATGTTTGTGTCTATTTGATTCATTTCTATTAAATCTAAAGTATTACATTTAGAATTAATTATTGAGATTTTAGTTTCACTACCTAAATTAATATTTTTTAGATTCTTTTGTTCGAAATCTATCATTACCCTTTTAAAAGGATCTAATGAATGTTCTTTTAATTTAGATATTTTAATTATTGGAATTGAGGAAGGAATAATATGAGAATTTTTAATAGGTATAAATATTCTACTGGTTGATAATTGACTAGATCTAATCAATTCATCAATATTCTCTGATTCAGTAAGGATTTGTATAGGAATATCTAGTATTTCATTAATTTTATTAACCAAGTCAAAAGTTTCGTTACTCACATCAATATGTATTAATAACGACTTGTTATTTTCTTCACGGAATAATTTAGCTAATTCAATTGGGTTATTCTTAAAGTAGGATTCAATTTTTTTAAACTCAGGCAAACCACTTATCGAATATTTAGATTTACCATTTTCAACGTATAAAGATGGAATAGGAAGAATCATTTCAAAGTAAACTTTAATGCTAGTTTTATTAAATCTTCTGAAGAATAATTAACATTATCCATTTGTTTCAATGCTGAATTAACTGCCTTTGTAGCCATAGACTTATTATAACCAAGACTTTCTAGAGCTAGTGTTGCTTCTTCTACTGAATCATTTTTAGGTGTTATATTTCCTTCATCTTGAATAGATAATTTATTAAATTTATCTTTCAATTCAACAATTAATCTTTCCGCTGTTTTTTTACCTATTCCTGGTAATTTTTGGAGTAAAGTAGTGTTAGCAGTTAATATAGCTGATTTAAAATCGCTAAGCGAAATTCCTGAAAGTATTCCAATTCCACTTTTGGGTCCTATACCTGATACTGAAATAAGTAGTCTAAAAAGCTGCCTTTCACTTTCCGAATGAAATCCGTAAAGAGTAATACTATCCTCTCTAACTAT
>JAUHXN010000186.1 GCA_030426865.1 bacterium
TAACTGTCAAATGTTTCTACATATTTAGCCATAAACTGTGTAATCAGGAATTTACCATTCGCTGACCAATGGGTTGCTTGTTCAACATTATCAAAAGTATGAACTTCACCAGGCAGCATATATATACTATTTACATTATCTTGATTTACAATAGATAGGTCTATAGTATCTTTAGCTATGACTTTGAACATTGACCTAATGCCATTACCAAATGGGACTGTGATATACGAATTCCCCCATGTATTAGAAGGAGGAAGCATTTCTACAATATGGTCTTTCGAAGTCAAACGACTAAAAACAGACTGTTGTTGTATAGAAGTTCTCATGTGGCCAGAAACTACTCCGACTGGTTTATCACTTACTATTCGACTACCAGATAAGTCATGTACGCCATTAATACCGTGTGAGTACTTTGACTTTACCAAATAACTTTCGCCTTTATCCAATCTCACTTTTATAGTAGAGTCTTTTGCTGCTCCCTTATAAGTATCAGCAGCTACAGTAATTTCAACATTAGTATAATTTTCATTTGCCAGAATCAAGAATTCACCTAGTCTAGAGGTTTTTTGCAATTCAACTATCTGTGGATCTTGGTCTTCAGGTTCTATATAGTAATCATTTGGTAGTGTTACAGCGAAGTGTTCAGTTCCCCAATTTCGTGTAGGAATTACAGAGAATTTATCACCAGATTGGAATAAAGAACTTTTAGCAACACAAGATATAGGATGTGTCGAACTAATCTCAATAAGTTTATTGCCAAATATAACTTCTGGGTCTATATGCTCATAGTCAACGTCAACATCGAGTTCTAAAATGCTATCTTTTTTCAAGGGAAGTGTATAAGTTTTACCTTCTCTCGGTTCAGTTATTGTAACATTAGTATTATATTTTGAAGACAGGTATATGCTTTGGTAAGGAGGCGAATAAACGTTAATCTCATTATCGAGGAAGCCAACAAGAAAGTGTCGCCCCTCGTAGGAAGATATAGTACCTTCGTTTGCTAAGGACGAAACACCGCTAAGTGGAATAAATAATAATAGTAATAGATAAAAACGTATCATACACTGCCATTTAGATTTGTTCTAATATAACTTATTGAGATATAAGATACAAATACTAACAGTTATAATTCGAAGTAATTACTTTTATAATAAAGATTTTTACCAATAGGGGTATTGTTAGACCACTTATATCGAGGCAAATAGAACTCCTTGACACCTGTCTTTAGCTCTTGATAAGGAATAGCAACAGCATTTACGTTTTCTAAAAAATTAATTCTATCTATTTCATCATTCTCAAAAAACATTTCTATTTTGTTGCAATCGTGTTTGTGGGCATCTATAGCACCTGCATCATTTTGCGAGAAATATAAACTTTGAGCATTTTGGGTTGTAATTATTTTACTTATTTTTCCATCTAAGAATATCATTTCTATAGTGTGTCCAGCAAGTTGATTAAGGAATTGAACATAAATCTCAAATTCTTTTGAAATAGAAAAAGCATTACCAACTGATTCTATTCGCTTCAACTTCGATTCTTCTAACTCAATAGTTATTGAGTCTCCATATAGTTGTGATGTTTCGTACCAAATTATAGGTTCCTCATTCAAAACAAAAACATCTTTAGTTCGAAAATAAGTCGCTAGGTTTGATCTAGCTTTTACATCTTTTCTAATTATCTCTACACTATCTGTGAATACGTAATGTTCATTATCTATATAACGGTAAGCTTGCATAGTATCAGATGAGATACTCAATGTATCATATTCGAATCCAGAGTCGCTCTCTATACTATCTATTTGGAATAAAATGGGCTTTCCATAAGAAATACTGTATTTATCTTTTGGCTTGTATATAAGAGTATCCGAAAGTAAATAAGAACTATTGAATTTTCCTTTAATCAGTACATTGTTATAAGCATAACTTTCTTGAGTTTTTTTATTGTATTGTAAGTAGTTCGAATTAACGATAACTGAATCATCTTCAATAAAAACATTTTGGTAAAAATTAGCCACATTTGTCAAGCTATTATAATCGCCTGATTTTGCTTTCAAATAGGTCTTTTGATCTTGAATTTCAAGTTCTGTATCAGTTTTCGTAAACTTCTTATCTCCGTAGTAAACTGCTCTCTGAGTTCTCATTGTTAAGTCTTTTTGAGTTAGCTTAACGTTTCCACTTAGATTTGAAATATTAGTAGATTCAAACAGTTTAGCATAATCGCAGGTTATAGTCACATCGCCTTGGATTAACTTTACATTGCCAAAATATTCTTTGATAGGGCCATCGGGTGTTTCGGACCCTTGGAATTTGTCTGCTGAATAAAATATTCGCTCTTGTGCAAAAGAGTTCGAATAGGTGAACAATATAAATAATATCAAAACTTTCAATTAGAAACTACATTAATGTTTTTATTTTCAACGTTATATTTTAGTTCAAGTTTCTTTTTCAGATTTTTTAAACCCTTTTCAAAATTTGGTCCCATAACATTGTCAAGCATTGACCCCAAGATACGCATAAATGGATTCCAACCTATATCTTTATAATGAACCCACTCTATCGAAGTATGATTATCATCCATATTTTTTGTCTTAATATACCCAGAAAATGAGGTTTCGCCTTTGTTCCATTCAAGGTTAAAATTTATTTTATCTGGAGCTGAAATAGATTTGAATGTTAATGCGGCTGCTTCCGAAAACTCACCGTTCCATTTTTGAGTAGCGCCTTCTCCTTCCGTATTACCAGGGTAGCTATAGACAAGAGTAGAATCAAATTCTTTCCAAGTAGTCCACTCCTCCCAATTTTTTAGGTCATAAAGGTAATCAAATGCGTAACTTTGCGGAACATTTATTTTAATAGTTCTACTAATTGATATATCGCTGGGAAGAGTCATTGCATAGACTAGAACAGCAAGGACAAGGGCAGCGACAATTGCTAATAATATTTTTAAGTATTTCATTTTAAAACTAAAGGATTTTAGATTCGTACATATATATAAACCAAATTAAGTTTTTAAAATTATGATAAAAAATATATTTCTATTTTCGATAGCAAGTTTTTTCATTTTCAGCATCGCATATAGTCAAACAACTACTGAAAGAAAGTTGAGTTTGGCTCAATCTTACGAACAAGTAGGACAATTAGATAATGCCATAAGAATATACGAGGAAATCTATTCTCAAGACAAAGGTTATATACAAGCATTCCAAGGTCTAATCCGCTCTTACAAACTCAAAAATATGAATGCGAAGATTTTAGAACTGCTCGAAGATAGAGTGCAGTTTGATAAAAAAGCAGTCAATTATATTTTATTAGGTGAGGCCAGATGGAATGCAGGGAAATCATCAGAAGCGGATGAGGCTTGGGAAAAAGCTCAAAAAGCAGAACCAAACAACCAGTTTATGTATGCTGATTTGGCAGAAATACAATCTAGATTGCAGCTATATAATAAAGCAATAAATACATATAAAACTGCTCGCGAGAATGTAGAAACTAAGAATGGGTTGACTTTATTCACAGAGGAGTTAAGCAAGCTATATATAGCTGTAGGGGATACAAAAGGTGCAATAAATGAATCGCTAACATTACTATTGGAATCAGGTGCTTTGCCTTCAGTGGAAGCACGTATATATGCCCTAATGCAAGATGAAGATAATTTAGATATTATCGACGAAACACTAAACAAATTCATTGACAACAACAGTTCTAATTACTTGGCAAATGAGTTATATAGTTGGTATCAAACTAACCTAGGCAATCATAAGAAAGCTTTCGAATATACTATAAAAGCCGATGACATATCTAATCAAGGTGGAAGATTAATTATTACATTCGCTGGTAATGCGGAGAAGGCGGGTAACACTGACATTGCTCTAGAAGCATATCAGTACTTGATAGATCAAGGTAAATCAAATAAATTCTTTTCGTCAGCAATATATAGTTATACAAGAACATTAGAAACGAAAATGATGTTTGATAAGGACTTATCAGAAGAAAACATACAAGAGATAATAAGTAGATATAGAACTATAGTGGAAGAATTTCCTAAAAGTACCACAGCAGCTGATGCTTATTTGGAAATAGCTCGATTGCAAAAAGATAGACTACAAGATTATAAAAAGTCTGAAGAAACTTTATTCGAATTAACGAAAGAAATTCCTGGTGCTACTCAGTCTGGGACTGCTATGGTTGTGCTATCGGATATTTTTATTAGTCGAGGTGACCTAGTAGAAGCAAAAGGCTTTCTAGAAACTGCTAAAGCAAGATATGGTAGATCTAATCGAGAACTGTTGGAAATAATAGGTTATAAACAAGCATTGATAGAGTATTATACTGGTAATCTGGATAGTGCAGAAGCTTTATTTTTAGTGTTATCTGAAGCAAAAGATAACGATATAGCGAATGATGTTTTAGAAAAAAATTCAATCATATCGGACAAGTATAAAGAAGAAGTGAAAGTAAAAACATTTGCAGCCGCAGAGTATGACCTAATTAGACTAGATACATCAAGTGCTATTACTAAGTATGAATTAATCTTAAACGAATTGCGTAATTTTGACACTGAAATTTGGCAAAGGTCACATCTTATACTTTCGGATATTTATCTTGCTCGTAATAACAATCAGAAAGCAGATTTCTATCTTCAAGAATTTATTAAAAACTTACCTGATGGAGTTCATACTGATAAGGCACTATATAAGTTAGCAAACAATAAAGTAAAAACAGGTGAAAAAGATAAAGCCATCGAGCTTTATTCCAAAATATTAATAAGTTTCCCTAACTCAATATATCTAGATCAAGCAAGAGCTAAGATTAGAGAGTTGAGGGACGAATCTTAAATATTGGGTTATTTATTGAGATATAGCAAAAGTTGCAGCTATAACGGCAGCTGTTTCTGTCCTAAGTCTATTATCGCTTATACGCCAGTTATATTTTGCTTTGTTTTTTAATCTTTCTATTTCGTCTGGGGCAAAGCCACCTTCTGGACCTATTAGAATTATAGCTCGTTTCTCAGTTAGAGTATAATCAGTATTACCAGCATAATCAGTTGTGATTATAGCGCCTTTCTGATTTTTCATAAACTCTTCGAGCTTCATGGGCTCATTTACTTTAGGGAGTATAGCTCGGCGCGATTGTTTCATAGCAGCAATCGCTTTTTTAGTAAACCTTTCAGTTTTAAAGTTCTTACGTTGTGTATGTTTAGTGATTAGTGGTTGGAATTCAGAGACACCTATTTCAGTACATTTTTCAACTAGGTATTCCATTCTATCTTTGTCAAGTATCATACCAAAAGCAACTGTTATATACTTAGGGGGTAAAGCTTCTGCCTTACCAAATACATTAAGATATGCGTGTTTATTTTTGAAACGGATTTCGCAAAGACACTCTAGTCCTTTACCATTAACAGCTAATACTTGATCACCTGAGTTAAGTCTTAGCGCTTTGACATGCTGTTCTTCGTGTTGAGGAACTTCTATTGTATCATGATCTATAGTTAGTTCTGGTATGTAAATACATTCCATTTCTGTACCTTTTTTTATTTCAAAGATACGGAAGATGTAATAAAATTAAATATTATTTGGCCAATTCATTTGTTATAATATCTATAAAGTTTGTATTATCAGGATGAAGTGAGCTTACTACTCTACCATCTTTACCAATCAAATAACTTGTTGGAGTTCCTAAAATACTGTAATGATTAGCAATAGAAGTAGATAATGTGTTACCGTCATATATATTAATCCACTTATCCATACCGAACTTTTCTAGAAATTCTTTAACTCTGTCTTGGGAAACATTAAGCGACCTATCTGTAGTTATTGTTATTACTATAAAATCATCATTTTCTATTTTTTTATATGAATCTACTAACGATGGAATAGACTCAACACAGAAGTGACAACCTGTTCGCCAGAACTCTAAAAATACAACTTTGCCTCGTAAATCAGACAAAGAAAATTCATTATCACTATT
>JAUHXN010000187.1 GCA_030426865.1 bacterium
ATAGTATAACTACTTTTGTATCCTTTGTTATTGACATGTGCTTTATTAGATAAAGTAGTGAATCACCATCAATATTAGGTAAGCTTAAATCGAGAAGAACAAGTAGAGGCTTTTCTTTTATAATTAGTTCTAAACCTTCATGTGGAGTTGCCGCTTCTAGTACTGTAAAGCCATATTTCTCAAGCATATTACGAGCTAATTTGATTATCCACTTATCATCGTCTATAATAACTATAGAATTATTAATATTTTTCATATTTCCTACTATTTCGGTATCACTTTTGCTGTATAATTAGTCTTATAGTAACGTATAACTGAGCAATGTAAACAAAATTGTACTTACAATCGTTTACATAATAATATAAAAATCATGAATTTCAAAAGAATTATTTGAAGAAGAAGAAAGACATAGAGGAAGTAAAAGCTGAGGCACAAAAGAAACCGTCACGGATTAGAAAGTGGATTGTGCGTCTTGTTTTGTTTTTACTTTTATTTATTGTCTTTACTGTTTCGGGCGTATTTGTTGCACTCCAATTCAAATCATTCCGAACAGTGATATTAGATTTTGCCGAAGGTGAAATAAATAAGAGTCTCAATGCAAAAATCAATGTAGATGATTTTACCCTTACTAGTATGAAATCTGCTGACTTGTATGGGGCTACGCTTGTTTTGAACGAGAAAGATACTATAGCTATTATCCCAGAGATTAACGCCAAAGTCAATCTTGATGCAATTCTAAATGGTAAAATATTTATAAATGATTTGGTTTTACATAAACCTATTATCAATATGCTGAGGAATAAAGACGGTATTTGGAATGTTTCACAAATACCTAAAGTCTCAACTGATACAACTGCTCCACCAGATACAAAAATACTGTTTAGTCGATTAAAGCTAATTGATGCTGATTTCAGAATGTATGATCCATTTGCTGAAGTAAAAGATTCGACAGGATTTAATACAAGTAATCTTCATTTAGAAAATCTAAATCTAAGCGGTTCACTATTTATTAGACCTACTAAAAAGCAACTGAAAGCAAGTTTGGACAATCTTTCTTTCTACGAATCAGTAATGAAAAAGAAGCTAACTCCTACGAACTTGGAATTTGTCATTGACAGTAATTTTGTTAGTATCACTGATTTGGAATATAATTCGAACGGCACGAAGCTTAATCTTGACGCTAAGATAACGGGTATAGATATTTTTGGTGGAATAAAAGATGGAGATTTTGAAAAATCTGAAATTAACCTAGATGCAGATGCATACAATATGAATATTCCTGAGTTAATGACATTACTGAATGCCCCAGTAGATTTCAGAGGAACTCATGATATGAGATTGAAGGCAGACGGTAATATGGATGATATCAATATTCAAGAATTTCGATTAAAACTAACTAACTCTATTGTAAAGATTAATGGAAATATTAAAAATGTAACAAATCCAGATAAAATCTATTTCAACTTAAATGCAAATAACTCTCATGTCGCTTATAATGATGCAGTAAAGTTTCTGAATATGAAGAATAACAATATGCCAGACTTTATATTTGCAAATTTCAATCGATTGAATATGACTGGAAGACCAAATAATCTAAAATTTGATTTAGATGCAAACTCTGGTGTTGGGAGTTTAGTTGGTGAGCTAGTAGTTCAAAACAACAATACTATTGATGTTATGTATAACGGTAAAGTCAATGCAATAAATGCTAATAAACTATACCCAAATACGATTACTACAAATATTAATGGTACACTTAATACAGAGATGTTAGGTATTTCAGGTGATAACCCAATTATCAATCTTACATTTGATGGAGGGGCTAATACGATTGACAAATACAATATGTCAAGATTGAAAATTAATATGGAATCGGAGAATTTTAATCTTGTAAGGTTAGATACTCTTTATGCTGAATTCGGTACTTCTACTATGGGTTACTCGATAGGTGTACCCGAAAAAAGTTACATACAAGGTCACGGGTTGCTTGATATTAGCGATAAAGATAAAGCTCTTTATAATATGAATGTTGATTTCAATGCTATTAATCTAAAACAATTATTAGAAAATAAAAAAATGCCTAGTTACCTGTCTGGAAGTTCTAAGCTACAAGGAAAAGGAGTTAAGCTAAATGATATTACAGGTGAATTTAATACTGATGTAAGAGATATTGTATTCGAAGATAGAGCCTTTTTCCCTTTTGGTTTCAACTTAAAAGTTGACAAATTTAGCGATGAAGATAGAAAGATTGAATTTGATTCTGATTTTGGTAGTATAGTTTTACAAGGAAACTATAATTTTGAGAATACCTTGACTTCACTTCAAAACCAAAGTTCATCACTTTATAATTTTATAGCACAAGAAGTAAACAAACTAATTCCTAGCGATCAAGAACTCGTTAATAAACTAGAGTTAATGGATGTAGAAAGGATAGGCTCATTTGACCCAATTGATGCCAATTTGAAGATTAATGTTTCAGATTTTTCTTTCTTGACTGCCTTTATGGATAGTACGAACTTACGTATGAATACTGAATTAAACTTTCATATTTATGCAAAGGACGATGAGAGCTCACTTTATATCAATAATTTGAATATCGAAGATTTATATTATAGCTCAGGAAATCAAGTGGTTACTTCGCGTGGATTATCTGCTGAAGGTGGTCTTTATATGAACCTAGAAGATTCGTCAGCAGTCTTTTCTGATTTCAATTTGAAAGCTAAAGCCAAAGAGAAAATCTCAATAAATGAAAACACATTAAATTTCCCAGCTATAAATCTAGAATACAATGGTAAAGAGTTTAAATTCACAGGTCAGACAGATTTCAATAATCAAATTGACATAGCTTTTGACGGAAATACCACTATTATACCAGGTGGTATTCACCTGGGGTTTTCTAGATTAGATTTATCCTACGAGAATGATTATAACTTATCACTTAGCGAGCCAATTGATGCAAAATTTGTAGATGGTGGTTTTACAATCTATTCAATGGAATTGACCAATCCTAATTCAAAAGAAAGAATCAATTTAGGAGGCGAATATAACGCTGATAACAACCGATTTAGAGATTTTAATTTAACTCTTAATAACTTAGATTTACAAGCTATAAAGTCATTCGTACCAAGACAAAAGCGAAAAGCATTTGACCAATTGAACGGTAAAGTAGATTCTATGAATGTTGTTTTAAATGGTGATGTTGATAATCCGAAAATGAAATTTTTTGTACGTTCTAATGATATCAGTGTAAATGAGCAGATGGTTGGAGATATTAATGGTAATTTGGTATATGAAAACAAACAAATAAAAGGTGATTTAGTAATAAATCATTATTCAGACAAATCAGAAATGCCTGATCTAGTAATAGGTGAAATAAATTCATTCCCAATTGATCTATCGTTAACTAATGTAGAGAATAGATTCTCATCTACAAAACAAGCAGATATGGAATTTGTAATTGATTCGTTGCCTTTATCTATTATAAGTCCTTTCGTTCCTTCTATTAGTTACTTGAAAGGAATTGGGAAGGGGAAGTTAAAGGTAGGTGGTTACTTGCCTGATGAGCTAAATTTCAATGGTATAGTCAGATTTGATAATACTTCATTTTTAGTTGATGCTACTAATGTGGGTTATAAAGCTAAAGGTGGGTTGATACTCAAAGAAAACAAGGTGTTTTTAGAAGACGTGAAGCTCTATAACTTACCTGATGATCTTAGTGGTGGTGTAGCAGATGTATCTGGAAACATAACTCTTGAAGAAATGAATATATCTGGTTTAGATATAGGTTTCAAAACTAAAAGATTCTTAGTAATGCACGAAGAGACTAAGAAAGCCAAAAGTGATTTGTTTGGGAGATTAATAATCTCTACTGAACGAGATTCACTTCGCTTCTATGGTAGCTTCGAAAAACCAAATCTAGATGGATATGTGGCTATAGAGTCAGCCGATTTGAAAATGCCTGATGAAGAAGAAGTTCAATTGGTACGTTCTAAGTTTATATATAAGAGAACCGGTGACCTAATTACAGCTACTTATGGAAGAAGTGATAGCGTAAAAGTAAAAAAAACAAAGAGAGCTCAAGAAGTATCTGAAAGCTTATTTGATTTACTAAATATGGATTTGGATGTCGAGTTCAGAGGACGTACTTTGATTGATATGCAGATCAATCAGTTTCTAAGTACAAGTGTTATAGTAGGTACACCTATTAACTTGCGTAATATAAGGTATGTAAAAAATAGGAATACTAAAGAGGCAAAACTCTATGGTAGAATAGTACTAAAAGAAGGAAGTAAATTATCTTTCTTTAAGACTTTTGATATAGAGGGAGATATAAATTTTCCTACAGGGAATATATCTAATCCGTCATTGGATTTGACTGCAACTTATGAAGGGACAACTGTAGAATATAAAAAGTATAGAGTTGAGATATTCGTAACTGGAACAAAAGAGAAACCAGATTTGCGTTTCGAATATGAAATAGCTGGTGAAACAGGTGTTGGCGATGAGGAAAAGAAGCTTAGAGATATTATTGGTTTATTGTTAACTGGGCGTCTTCCTGATTCTGGAAATGGAAATGGAAGTGGACAAGAAATTAATCTCCAAAGTACAATTGCTTCTGATATAATAACACGTCAGATTGCACAGGAGTTAGGTAAGCTCGGGCTAAGTGCACAGATAGATTTTGATGAGAATTTTGAAGATGCTCGAGTGAAAATTGGCGGTGATATAGTTGGTGGAGCACGATGGTCATTTGGTGGAAATGTAAATGATATTAGTGGTTCGAGACTTGAAGTCGAAATACCACTTGACGACTTTTTCAATCTTACTGAGGAAGATTGGCTTAATATCTTGTTAAACTTTACTTATGTTAACTCGCCCGAAACTGTAAAAACTGATGAAAATCAGATTCATTGGGAAGGAAAATTGAAGTTTGGTGGTAGCTGGTAATCTGTTATTATACTTTCTCTGCAACTCGTAACTTTGCACTTCTTGCTCTTTTGTTGAGCTCAATTTCTTTTTTATTTGGGACTATAGGAGTCTTAGTGATAGTCTTCAATATAGGGTCTATAGCTACGTAATTGCCATAGTATTTTTCTTCTTTTGTAACAGAAGGCCTTCTCTTTAAGGAATATTTTTTGAATATATCTTTTACAATTCTGTCTTCTAGTGAATGGTATGACATCACAACAATCCTTCCACCACTATCCAATTTAGGTACGATTTCAGTTAATGTATTTTTAAGTACATCTAATTCAGCATTAACGTGTATTCTTATTGCTTGGAATATTCTGGATAATGATTTGAATAGGAATCTTTCGGGTACTATTTCGGCTATTAATGCCTTCAAATCAGTAGTAGTACTAAGAGAAGAAGCACGACGATTCTCTACGATTCGTCGTGCTATCTTTTTCGAATATGACTCTTCACCATATTCCTCAAAAACTTGGACAAGTTCTTCTTCACTTGCAGTATGCAAGAATTCTTTTGCAGTTTCTCCCTCAGTCCCGAATCTCATATCGAGTTCGGAGTCGAATCGGTAGCTTATCCCCCGACTGCTACCGTCTAACTGATGCGAAGAAACACCTAAGTCAAGCAAAAGACCAGATACTTTTCCATCGTTCTCCTTTATGCTGCATGCCTCATCGAAACTTGCGTTTCTAAGTTGTAACATGCCATTTTCTATCTGTGTAGAAAATCTTTTCTCGCAGTGTGCTATTGCATCTGGGTCTTTATCGAATGAAATTAGTTTGCCGCCTGGCTCTAATTTCTCCAATATTGCCGCAGTATGCCCTCCACCGCCTAATGTACCGTCTATGTACAAACCTTTTGGATCTACAATCAGGAAGTGCAAACACTCCTTTAGTAATACCGGGTCATGGAAATCGTATTCACGTTCTTTAGCCATAACCTTTTAATCTTCTTTTTTAGTCATTACA
>JAUHXN010000188.1 GCA_030426865.1 bacterium
TCCCCAAATCAAACTCATAACTAAGTAATAAAGGAATATCAATATAACCAGATGTCAGTTCAATACTCAGGAAATTAGTTGCTTCAAATTTCTTAGCAGTATAAGAAGGAGAAAACTGAAAAGACAATTCATCAGTGATGCTAAATTTAGAATAGAGTCCAAATAGTGGAATCCCGTATATTGTTCTAGAAACAGGATCGTTTGGTTCATAACTCGCGTCTGTAATTTGTAGTCCTGTCATAACTCCCAAATCGACCTTAGCAAAGGTAGTAGTTAAAGTACTCAGTAATACTATTAGAATCAACTTTTTCATAGGTTCCTCATTTATAATTTTTGTACTTATTACGGATGAAAAAACAAAAAGGTTACTATAAAATTATCGCACTCTTTTTGATAAATGGAAAAGGATTATTGGTGGATTTGAAGACGTATGCAATACGCCTCTACAACACTTTAAAATTGACTAAATTCATCACGCAAATATAACACCAGAGCCGACTAGTTCATCACCGTCATACCAGACAGCGAACTGCCCTGCGGCTATTCCTTTTTGTAGCTCATCGAAGACTATGTATATACCATTTTCCTTGCGGATTAATTTGGCTTTTTGGTTCGGTTGGCGGTAGCGGATTTTAACGTCATACTCACGGATTTCGTCTATTGCCATCTCTTGAGAAGGCCTTACCCAATGTACATCGGCAGCTTTGATATGAATTCCTGGGCGATTGAGTGCATAGTGGTTTTCACCTTGACCGGTGTAGATTATGTTGTTCTTGGTGTCAGTCGCAACTACGAATAGTGGTAGCTCAGTGCCACCTATTGCAAGGCCTCTTCTCTGACCAACAGTGAAGAAATGTGCGCCGTCGTGTTCACCTAGTTTCTTGCCTTTCGCAGCTGATAGATGAACTGGGTAGCATATCTCATCTAACATACATTGGTCTAGCAAATCGTCTCCAATTCTCCAATCATAAGCCATATTAGCAACTTCTATTACATCGCCTTTTTTCGGTTCTAGCTGTTGCTTTAGGAAAGTCGGTAAATCTATTTTACCAATGAAGCATAGCCCTTGCGAATCTTTCTTATCGTAATTCGGCAGCTTCAGCGATTTGGCTATTTCTCGTACTTCTGGCTTTGCTATACCACCTATTGGAAAATGAGCATATTGCAGCATTTCCTGATCTAGTTGACATAGGAAATAGCTTTGGTCTTTATTATCATCTTTACCCTTTAGTAATCGGTATTCATCACCTAAAGTATCTTTTTGACAATAGTGACCTGTTGCAACTAAATCTACATTATACTCCAATGCGGCCTTCAGAAAAACATCCCACTTTATCTCTCGATTGCATAGTACATCGGGATTTGGGGTGCGACCTGCTTCGTATTCGCGGAACATATAGTCAGCCACTCTCGATTTATATTCTTTGCTTAGATTGATGTGGTGTATAGGAATTCCCAAGTGCCTTGCTACAAGCTGCGCTATCTCAAAATCCTCTTCCCACTCGCAATCGCCTCTGAGGGTTCCAGTAGGATCATCCCAATTTTGCATAAATAGTGCTATGACCTCGTGCCCCTCTTCTATTAGCAAGTGAGCTGCTACAGCAGAGTCAACCCCACCTGATAATCCGACTGCTATTTTTGCCATATTAGGAATTATTTATTAATCGTTAAAATAAAGATATATTACCATCATCATCAGACTTATCTTCGGCTTCTTGCTTAGGTGCACCTATTACTTGGGGAGATCTTAACTCTTCTGTATCTATTATTCCTCGTTGCTTTAGCGACCAGAAACACTCTGCAGTAGCATCGATATCAGCTTTCGCATCATGGGCATTGTCGAAATTCTTAGCAAAAAGTTTATAATACAATTCGGCTAATTTAGGGAATTTTAGACCATTACTTCCAGGCAGATTACAGAACTCAACTGTCTCACGCATTGTACAGATTTTTGTCTTATCTTCTAAATCTGTATTCATATATATACGAGCAAATTCGGAGCTAAGAACTTTATAATCGAAATCTAGATTATGAGCTATCACATATTTCGATTTTTTAATCACAGCATTGAAAACCTCTAATACATCAGCAATTGGATATCCCAAATCAGTAGCTTTTTCTTTGCTGATACGGTGTATTTTCTCCGAATCGGGTGATATGTCGAACCCCTCTGGAGTAACGTAATAGTTACCAGTGGAGATGTCATTACCATATTTATCTTGCTCTAACCAAGCTATTTGCACTATTCGTGGCCAATTATCCAAATCTGAAATTGGAGCATTATAATTCTTCGGTAATCCGCTTGTCTCTGTGTCAAAAAACAAATACATTATTTACTTTCTTTGAATTGTTTGATATAGTTTTTAGTAAAATCCGATAATACTAGACGTCCACTTATTTCAGCTCTACTCTCCAATAATGAATCCCAATTTTCAGTACCTACCCAAGTAACTTCCTTCAAGTCTTTCATGGCTTCTGGACTATTGCTAGCCATCTTAGTCGCAAACTCTGCAACTGCTGTATCTAGTTCTTCTATGCTATCATATACATTTGCGTAGAAACCTCTATCCTTAGCCCATACTGCATCATACCACTCATAGTCAATTGACATTTGCGAAAATGAAGAAGTTCCTATCTTTCGCTCAACGGCAGGGCCTACTACAAATGGACCTATTCCCAATGCCAGCTCGCTCAATTTAACTGAAGAATACTTAGTAGCTAGTGTATAGTCAGCAGCAGAAAGCAAACCAACACCGCCGCCCACAGCTTTACCTTGTACTCGACAAATAATAAATTTTGGACACTTACGCATTGCATTAATAACTAAGGCGAACCCCATAAAAAAGTTCTTACCCGTAGGGTAATCAGTTATAGATATCAACTCATCAAAAGACGCACCAGCGCAAAATGCACGATCGCCACCAGATTTAAGCACTATTACGTTTACATCATCATTTCTACCAGCTTCCTCGATAGTCTCAGCGAGTTTACGGAGCACTGTACCCGGAAGTGCATTGCTAGATGGGTGATAAAACTCGATTGTAGCTATGTGATTGTCTATCTGTATATTTACATCACCATTCGGATTCATATTCTTTTATCGTTTTTAGTTTCTAATAATTCTACAAAGATACGAATAAACGTGATTTTGAGTTTTATAGCTGGAGAGAAAATTTTATGGTTATAGAATTAGTATAACAAAAAAAGACGTTTACTTATTATTATTTGCAAAGTAAACGTCTCTTATTTTTTTCGAATCACTGTTTATGGATAGAAGCGAAATCCAATAGCACCTTCCAAGTCAGCACCAACTCCGTTTGTAATACCGATTAGTGGGCCTAGCTCTAAGAATATTTCAAACTTTTTACTAGGTTTAAAATTTAGTCCGAATAGACCCTTTGCTCCTAGATTAAAATCTTCGTCATGATGTTTATGTTTATGCTTATCATAAAAGAAACCATCACCTTCACCAATAGCTACTACAGCGCCTATACCTGCGTACAGTTCGAAATCTCTACTATTAAATGCACTCGGAAAATTGAAAGTATAAATACCATCAAACCTAACACCACCGTAGTGACTTCTTAGTCCTAAGTTAAATATATAATCATTGCTTCCACCTGTTCTGGATTTTAAAGTTATACCTGATGGCTCACCAAAAATCAATCCTATTCCAAGGTCTGCCTTCGCACTATAACTAAACAAAACTAGCAATATCATAACTGCAAACTTTCTCATAAATGCTCCATTAATATCTAAATAAAAAATCTAACATACATACGATATATAGCAAGAAACGGATTTTATAGATGATGAGATTAACTCTATAGTTTTTATTTTATAGATTTATTACTAAATTAGATAGTTAGAAAATTACATCTTGAGATAAAAATGAAAAAAATACTATTTCTGTTCCTATTTCTGCTTGCTATAAACTCTTGTAAAAAAGATGAAGGCGATATAGTTTCACCTGGCGACGAATTCACTCCAAAAATTATAACCGAAACTTATGGAAATGCAAAGCTAGTTGGCTTTGTTAAAGATAAATCTGGGATTCCACTCGCAGGAGTTACAGTATTTTTTGGAGAGGAAAAAACCACGACTGGCTCCGATGGTGGTTATCAATTAAACACGCTATCTGCCGGATCCAACAAAAGAATTTGGTTTCAGAAATCAGGATTTGCTTCCACTCAAAAATTAGCAAACATTAGAGAAGATTTGCCAAATAGAATAGACGCGAGTCTATTTCCAATCGATAAAACAGGAAAAATGAATAGCGATGGTGGGAAAATAGAAGGGAAAGATTTCTCAGTTGAAATTAAGCCAGGTGGATTTGTTTATTCTGATGGTAGTGTTGTAGAAGAAGATGTCACAGCGGTAGTAACTGCATTCTTAACAAACGAAGATGAATTTTTAGATGCTTTCCCAGGGGAGTTCCGAGGAACTAGAGAAAATGGAACCGAAACAGCAATCGAATCTTTTGGGTTTATTGATGTTGTGTTAAAAGTGAAATCTGGCGAGCCCGTCCAACTAGCTGATGGTGTAACAGCAGTAATCAAGATTAAAGCCCCAGAGAACTCTCCAACTACTATACCAATGTGGCACTATGATGAAGATAAGGCACAGTGGATAGAAGAAGGAGTCGGCAAACTTGATAATGGATTTTACACAGCAGAGGTCAGCCATTTCACAAAATGGAACTGGGATAGACCATACGAAGAAACTTCAAAGATTGTCGGAAGAGTAATAGATAATGATGGTAACCCAATCGAAGGTGCAAGTGTAGTTCAAAAAGGAATAACTTATAAATTCCAAAACTCAGCAAAAACAAACGCAGAAGGCGAATTTGAATTACTCACTCCTGAATCAAACGAATCAGAAATTGAAGCACAATTTGATATTTATGGCTCAACAATAATCAATTATACAACTTCACCTAACAAAGGGCAGGTTAATAATATTGGTGATATTAAGATTGATGTAAGTATAGATAATATTATAGAACCATTTATTTTTGATACTTTATTTTATATCACAATAGGGCAATCTGCAAAAATTAAAGGCAAATACTTTGGGGAAGAAAAAAGACAAGGGTATAAGCTCCTATTAAATGGCAATGAAGTAGCGACTAAAACTTGGGAAAATGACCTAATTGAATTTGTTGTACCGAATGGGATACAAGAAAAAGGGACAATACAAGTAGATAGAGATGGTATTCTGAGTAAAGAAGTAAATTATGAGGAAGGAGATTGGTCTTGTGAGATTGATGGTGTAGTTTATAATAATTATGATTTGCCAATTAATAAGGGTATATATCATTTAAGTTTATATAATAAATCATTAGATAAAATACCAAATTGCATAGGTAATCTACATAGTTTAGTGAAACTTTCACTTGATCGAAATAAGTTAACTACTTTACCTGAAAGTTTTGGCAATCTTCAAAATTTAAGTATTCTTTCCTTAGGTTACAACAAATTTAATAATTTGCCAGAAAACTTTGGGAATCTTCAGAATTTAGTTGAGCTTGATTTAAGTGATAATCTATTAACTACTTTCCCTGAAAGTATCATTAATTTTCAGAATTTACAACAGCTTCACCTTGCTTCCAATGGAATTAGTAGTTTACCCGAAAGTATTAGCAATCTTCAGAGTTTGAGTAATTTTGGTATTAATAATAATCAATTAATTAGTCTACCCGAAAGTATTGGCAATCTTCAGAATTTAATGTTTCTCTCAATTAGTAGAAATCAAATAAGTAGTTTACCTGCATCAATACAGAACTTAAATGGCTATCTAAAACGTCTGTATATAGGAGGCAATAACTTTTCTGAAGAAGAAAAGGCAAATATTGAAAAGTGGCTACCGAAAACAACCATTTATTGGTAAATGATAGAGGGCGGCTTTTTGTTGTTTTTTGATTAGTGTATTGAG
>JAUHXN010000189.1 GCA_030426865.1 bacterium
CTCGAGGTCACCGCAAGTTCCAAGAGATTGGAGAAGGTAACGGAATCGCCCGGGGCGATAGACGTGCTCTATGCAGATCAAGTGCAGGAGAAGTCGAGAGCGAACCAACTAGGGGCTGCTTTCGACGGAATGACAGGTGTAGAAGTATTGCGTAGCGGTACTACTGACTATACTGTAAACACGCGTGGATTCACTAATACTATGAACAAAAGAGTATTAGTACTCCAAGATGGAAGAGAGAACCACCTAATGCTACTATCGGCACAAGAGTGGAATTCGTTCCAATTGCCAGCTGACGAGTTCGAGACTATTGAGTTCGTTCGTGGTCCTAACGCGGCACTCTACGGTGCCAATGCTTTCAATGGTGTTATCAATATGAAGAGTTATGCTCCTCGTGATGTACTCGGCGGTAAAGTATCAACCACTACTGGTGATTACGAAACCAACCGACTAGATCTGAGATATGCTGCTCTAATTACTGATGAGCTTAGCTTCAAAGTTACTGCTGGTCGCTCGACTAGTTTGAACCTTTCTCAAAGCCGTCACGCAGATTCGCTTTTAGAATACGATGGTTTAGGAGTAGAGAGAAGAGCTCTTACTAGCGAAGAAAGAGAGACGTTCTCAACTTACGGAACTTTCCGTATGGATTATGACTTCGATGTAGATAAGAGAGTAGTTGCAGAAGTTGGTATGTCAAACTCTGGAAACGACACTTACTCATTCGATTTGGGTCGAGTACTAGTTAAGGATTTGTACAAACCTTTTGTAAGGTTAGAGTATAACTCAGAGAACTTCAATTTCCATACACACTATACGAACAGATATTCGAAGGATTCTATATGGTTTTTGCACGCTGATTTCTTTACTCAGAATGATGAAGATGATTTTCTAGCAGATGCACAGTATAACTTCTATGCTGACGAAGATGAGGATATTCACGTAATATTTGGCGCTAGTTATGACAAGCAAATATTAGCTCAGAATAGAACATTATCTAAAGATGTAGATGCAAATTACTATGGAGCTTATGGACAATTATCTTGGAATTTGACTCAAGATTTAAAATTAGTTGCTTCTGCTAGATTTGATGAATCGAACATACACGATGCGTTCTTCTCTCCTCGTGCGGCTATAGTCTATGACTTGGATGATGCTAATACGCTTAGGTTTAGCGTAAGCCGAAGTTTCCAAAGACCAAACTATAATGAGTATTTCAGATGGTCACCTATTGCTCCAGTAAGAGCTACTGGTGATAAGTACGTACTAGAGATTAACCCTCAAACTAAGTTCTTTAATTATGCTGAACTCCAAGCAGAACTTTTAGATTCAATTTCTACTCTTTCAGGTAGAGATGCATCGGATCAGAACCTAGGTTTGATCGGTACCCCAGACCCTAAGAACCCTGATTTTATAAACGGTTTACCACAGCCAATTTCACGTGCATCTGGTAACGAGTCATTGAAATTAGAAAAGAATCTGGGTTATGAGATAGGATACAAGGGTATAATAAGTGATAAACTATATATCACTGCTGATGTTTATTATAATCAAATTCAAGATTTCGTTACTACATTCGCAGCTAGTGCTAATAAAGATTTGCAAAGATGGCAAGCGGATCTAGGTGATGGATTTGAAGAGTACAATGAATTTGCTACTCAATACATATATGACGCTCTTGATAAATATTCTGATAACTTAGCACCTTTAGTTTCATTAGATGGCACTCCTTTACATGCACTGTCTAACGGAAATATTGGTTCTGTAAATCAATATGGTCTTGAGTTAGGAGCAAACTATTACTTTACAGATGAGTTGAAGTTGACTCTTAACTACATGTATTATGATGCAGAAATTAATCTAGAGGAAGGTGACCCAGAGATTTACCCTAACACTCCTCCGCATAGATTGAATGCATCTATAACTTACGACGTTCCTGAATCGTTCGATGTTAGTTTACAGATGAACTATGTAGATGATTATGAGTGGTTAGCTGGTATCCAATTTGGTACTGTTCCTACTTATACTCTATTCAACCTAAGTGCTGGATATGACGTAACTGAGCAAATGAATATGGGATTATTTATCTATAATATATTCAATACTACTCACTACCAAGTATTCGGCGGTACACTAATACCAAGATTAAGTACATTGAAGTTTACTTATAATTTCTAGGTATTGGATTAAATAGATAGATTAAAATTAGAAGGGGCAAGATGGACTTGCCCCTTTTTTTTTTAATGTTCGATTATTGAATTGAGATTGTTACTTTATCTATTTATTATTAACTTTTGAGCACTATTAGTTTTACCAAAATTGAATTCGAGTAAATAGCTACCACTAATCATATTCTTAGTATCTAGAATAACAGTTCCATTCCATTGATTGTTCGACTCTATACTGTAGTTCAAATTCTCAACTCTTTTACCAGTTGATATATTCACTACATTAAATTGGAGTGTGCTTATATCAGCCATATTACCAGTATAAAACTGAATTCTAGTGTTATTAGTGGCAGGATTAGGGTAAGGAGACATAGTCCAAATAGGGGGAGGTTTTAGCTCTTCTTCCACTTTAGTTGGTATTCTATCTTCTTCAATGGGCTTCCAAAAGTGCCCAGTTTGACTATAAAAATACATAGAATTATCATTAATCGCATGATGTACTGAAAGCAAAGGTAAGTCAACTAATTCACTTATTAGCTCATACTCAAAGCCGTTCTTTATAGATAATTTACTATAATAGTATTTAATTTCACGAGTTTCATAGTCACCAATACCTATTGTTACAAGCTTATCATCACCCAAATTATAATCATATAAGTAAAAATAAATTGGTGTTTCATCAAGTACAATTTCTGGGTCTTTTTCAAAATCAGTAATCTTATATACTCTTGTAAAGTTGTCTAAGTTCGATTTTATTAATCTCGTTGCAAATAAATAGATATCTTTATCTTCAACTACAAATATCTTAATCACTTCACCAACAAAAGTATTTTCAGGATCTTCATTTTCATATTTTAATGAATAAACTATTTCTGGATTACGAAAATCCTCATCAGTCAAATAAAAGTCAAAATTTCCAACCGAATCAACTTTTGTGGTAAGTAATAACTTTCCTTGAAAATCTTTAATATCAACTATATTTACATCTTCAATCTTAAATAAAGTATCAATATCACCATTATCGTTTTTCTTAAAAAATACGGTGAAAAAATCCCAAAGATCATAGTTATGATAATATAATTCAAAATCACCATAATCACTTATAAAAGTTGTACTACCTAATTCTTCGAAGCTAAGATTATATTTTGTAAAAGTAGAACCACCGTTCGAACTAATAGCTCTATTCATAGCACTATTTTTAAGTGTAACTGAGATTGAATCGGGAGTAATATATCTAACTTTTTCTATCCTACCTTTTCTTATAGTATTTTCATCTATAGTATCAATTGTGAAATGTTCGCCTTGAGAAAATGAATTTCCACCGTTGTTAGTTTTTAGAAAATTTCCATCGAATGTCATAAAGCGCCACGTATCTTTATCGTAAAAATAAAGCCAATTAAGGGCGTCTACGTGTGGTAACATAAATGAATTTACAGTATTCCAACTAGAGTCACCTTTTTTCTTTTGGAATATAGTCTTGCCTACACTTGTAGCTATTATATTACCTGCATTATCTATATTAGCAAAATTAACTCGATTTGACAATTTATATAATCTAGGGTCTGTTAGTATTTCTGTTTTATCAATTAATTTACTTGATTTATTGTAGTACAGTACATTTGATTCATTTGTAAATTGGTTATATACAAAGCAAAGCAAATGACTTTCTGTTTCTATAATTTCACTTATTCCTGATATTCCAATGGAATACTCATCCCATTCCATACTTTCATTCAAAACAGCAATATCTTGATTTGAAATAAAATAAAGTTTATTTTTCCTTGCTCTTATATTTACAGTTGGTTTACCCAAGTTGAATTTTGGATTATTGAATTGAGTCCATTCATTGCCTTCAGTTGTAAGTAGTTCTTTGAAATTTCTATTAACTATTATTTGATTGTCCTTCGAATAGATTGTTTTCAAAGTATCATTAGCAACAAATTTTGATTGCCAAGTCTTACCCAAATCATTTGAGTACATTATCGAATCTGTGAATTGAGAAATATAGAAGCTATTTCCATCTATATAAAAATCTGAAAAAGACTGATCTGAAATCTTATTAATTTCCCATTTGCTACCATTATCTGTGGATACTATAAATTCACCATTTCTAGTTATTCCGTAAAGATTACTTTCTAATTTTTGTACACTTAGTATTTGATTATGTGTTCCTGAAAACTTCTGATCCCAAGTAGTACCAGCATCAGTCGTTCTTAGTACACCACCGAAATTACCGTATAATAAAAAATGGTCATCTTCTAAACTCATAACATCTAACACATTATTGAATATATTATAATGCGTTAGCTTTTCATATTGAGCATTCACTAAAAGAGGGAACAAAAAAAACAAAGTAATCTTTAGAAATAATTTCATAATGGGCTCATATTTTTTAATAACAAGTATCAAAACATTCATCAAATGGGAAAGTAATTGGATCAAGTATTAACCCTCCTTCGTAATAGCAATCACTTGTTCCGCTTATACTAGTGTATATTTCTGTTTTCTCTAACAATCCATTCCGATAACAAACAGAATATTTAGTAAAACAATTTGCAGTTTCTCCAGTACAAGGTGTAAATACATACATTTGTTGAATTGGGTCATTTTCAAGAATCCAACATTGTGCTTTAGTAATCTCAAATACTTTTGAGCCGTACCCTGATAAATCACAGTCAGGTATTAAATTAAATCTCCAATCGTTTTCAATTGTAATGTTAAATATTTTGTCCCAGAAACTTCCATTTGATAAATCTAAATTTAAACTACATGAATTTGGTAAAGAAATACTACACAGCTTAATATATAGTACTCCAGCGTGCTTATCATACCATCTACAATAATTAATTGTAATTTGGCAAGAGTTCACTCCATCAGAAATAGTTTCAGTAATTGAAGCGTTATGGTAAAAACCAGAACATACACAAGGAACTTGTGCATCTACCTCTAAATAAGTACCAATGCTAAAAAGCATCACGATTAGAATCAAAAATTTTCTCATAATAAATCCTGTTAATATTTTATAAAATGTAAATTACGAGATGCTATATATATATATATATATATATATATTCAAATACAAGAAAAAACTGTTTTTGAACAAAAATAATATTCATTAGAATAGGCTAGTTGAAACTAGCCTCTTTTTTTGCGGAGTTAGTAATATTCTCAGTAGGGGGGATTTCCAATCACTTTTTCTTGCGTTTGTCTTTGATATAAGCATAGGCAAAGCCGACTAGCAGACCTAATACTATCCATCCAAATAATTCTTGCATTGTTTTTTTCTTATGTATTTCTTCTCAATTGATAAATTTACTCAAAGTTTATCAAAAAGATTGCATAAATTAAATTTTATCTTAGTCTGGACTCTAGATATTTTTAGCAAATTAGACAATACAACTAAAGGAATTCTATTCGCAGCCACTACGGCTTTGTTTTGGGGTTTTCTTGGTATCTTTTTGAAAATAGCTCTCAAAGAGCTGGACTCTATGACTATAATCTGGATGCGATTTGTAGTTGCTTTCTCGTTTTTGTCACTGTGGCTTGCTATTAAGCGACCATCGGAGTTCGGAATATATAAGAAAATGCCCCCACTACTGATTGTCGCTGCCCTCTCGTTGGGATTCAACTATATAGGTTATATGAAAGGAGTAGAGCACGCAGGCCCTGCTACAGCGCAAATATTAATTCAGACAGCTCAGGTTATGCTTGTTTTAGTAGGTATTTTCGTATTCAAAGAAAAGCTCAATAAACAACAATTAACC
>JAUHXN010000190.1 GCA_030426865.1 bacterium
GAAGTAAGAAAATCTATACAAACTCAAGAATTAATTACTTTAAGTAATAATAATTCACCTATTTCGAAAAACTTGCACGATATTTGCGGCGTAATCGAAGAATATTTGAAATCTAAAAATCTAATAAAAGAGAATAGATAGAATGGATGAGAAAGAACTAGCTAAATCAAAAGAAGATGATACTAAAGCTCAGAAAGAAAAAGAAAAAGAGCTAAAAAAACGTCAGAAAGAAGAACAAAAAAGAGCAAATAAAATTGTTATATCTCCTTTTAAGAGCTTACTACTTGCTGCCCTAATGTTTACAATTATTGGCTTTTTAGTTTTTTATTTCGGATCTGAATTTGATATCGTTGAGAGTAGTTACAGAGCGTTTCTTATTTTTTCAACTATATATGTTGGTATTGGATTGATTGTATTGATATTCTTTTATTCCATTTATAGGATAAAAGTTAATGAATCTAATAAAGAGAATGAAAAAAACTCAAACCAAAATTTTGATTATGAAGAAGATGAAATGGATAGAATTATGAATGAATCTATCCAAGATAATGATTAATTAAAACCTTATATTTATTAATAGATGAACATAACTGATAATATATGGGAAGAATACCAATTAGACCCTAATCAAGAATTAAGGAACAAATTATTTGTTCAGTATTCTTGGATAGTAAACTATGTTTTAAGTAAACTTAAAGTTCCTGACAATTCTATATTAGAAAGAGGAGATTTAGTTAATATTGGAATGATCGGACTTAGTGAGTCTATAGATAGGTTCGATTTAGATAAAAAAGTAAAATTTGAGAGTTATGCTATTACAAGAGTACGCGGAACAATTCAAGATGAATTAAGAAAGCTTGATTGGTTATCTCGTACAGCTAGAAAAAAAGTAAACAGTGTAAATGAAATTAAAGAAAAGACGCTTAAGGAAAACGGAATTGAAGTTTCTGATGAAGAAATTATACAAAAATTGGGGTTGACAAGTGAACAATATAATAGTTACTTGCAAGCCATGGAAGCATCGAGAAATACACTTTCATTTGTAGATAGTAGTATAGAAACAGATGATGATGGATTCTCATTGGTAGATAATATTACGTATGAAAATGATGCGAATCAGTTAGAAGACTTGATTGAAACTGAGAAAATTGACTTTCTAACTAACTATTTAAAAGAACTTCCAGAAAAGAAAAGGCTAGTAATAGCACTTTATTATTACGAAAATTTAACTTTTAAAGAAATTGGCAAGCTGATTGATGTGACAGAAGGAAGAGTAAGTCAAATTCACTCAGAAGTCATTAAAGAATTAAAGGTTAAAATAAATAATTATGAGAATGCTTAGTAATAATATTATAAAACGTCTATCAAGAATTGAAGATTTGCCTTCTATACCAATTGTCTTAACTGAAATTATGACAATGCTAGATGATGAGAATTTAAAATCTAAAAATCTTGCCGAGACTATAGAAAGAGATCAAATGTTAACTACTCGAGTACTAAGAGTAGCTAACTCACCGTATTATGGATTTACTAGAAAAATATCTACCGTCGAACTTGCAATTGCTCTTATAGGTATAAATACTATTCGAGATATAGTTACAGGGATAATGGTTAAACGTATTTTCATAGATACTCATAGATCAGTTATTGATTTAGATTCATATTGGAAATATAGTATCTTTTGTGCTGGGGCGACTAAGTACTTCGCTGCAAAATTAAAATATAGACCGTTAGGTGAATCTTTTGTCACTGGACTAATGCATGATATGGGTGTACTTTTATTAAGTACTTATTTCTCTCACGAGTATAAAGAAGTACTGGTACAACTAGAAATGGATCATAAATACTCACTAGTTCAAGCTGAACAGAAGATATTACAGACAAATCATGCTGAAGTAGCATCATGGCTAGCAGACAAATGGAATTTACCTTCTAAAATTTGTACTGCTTTAAAAAATCATCATTATTATTTTAGTAACGTTGATGTTAGAGACGTAATAAATGAACAACCCTTGACTGTTGCTGTTGCATTGTCAGAATATTTTGCAAAAGAGTTAGGATTTATGAACTGGAATAATGAACATACTGATTCAAAACTTTTTATTGGTCCAGAGATTTTCACTACAAATGATGAAACAATGTTTGATGCTAACAGTTCGATTTCATTAATTAAACAAGATTTATTGAAAGAATTTGAAAAATACAGTTTCTTTACTGAGATGTAGATGAGAAAAAGCAAAATTGGACATAGAAAGTACATTAGAAAGATCCTCCAAATGGAAGATAAGATGGATTCTTTGTTCGAAATTGTTAATTCTCAAGATTTCCGCTCATTATTGCTAGTAATTGAAAAAGAATTAGATAAACGATTTAGTATAATAGAATCAAAGATTGAATTAGAAAACCAAGATTATATAGAATTTTTCGAATCTTCTCTAGATAAAAAAAAGTATCTAGAAAAAGAAACTACATATTTGAGCGAAGAAGGAATATTGGATTGGGTAAAATCAACTGGCAAAACTCAAATAGTCCCCTCCCCTTTCTATTCTTATGGAAAAGCGGCCGTCATAATAACCCCATTGTTTAACAAAGATATTCATATAGGTTTTTATTTAGCCCTGAGTAAAAACAATAGACTTTTATTTGATGATGTTCAAATTAATAATATAGATAGATTAGTCCTTTTATTCAATTCTAAACTTATATCATTATATTATGAGTTGAAGTTAAAGCGATTAGCTAGTAATATAGAGTACTATGAAAAAATTATTCTTAGTAGCGTAAATTATCTTGACGGTCAATTATTAATAGAAAGCACCTCTGAAAAGATAAATCAATCACTATCGATTGTTAAAAATAATTTAAATTTAATTGACAATGAATCAGAGACATTTTATACTCGTCTGAATAAGATAACTAATGAAATTAACAATATCTCTGAATTAAACTCTAAACTTACAGAAGACATAGGAGATAATTCAGATAAATTGAATACTAGCTTGACTTTAGATGAGATTATAAACGAAATTCTTGAAGTAATGAACCACGAATTTCTAAATACTAATATCGATATTAGTTTTATCGAATCAACTGAGAAGTTCTATATAAGTACATCTAAAGGTAAGATAAGATCTGCCATAATTAATCTATTAGTTCATATACTAAATCAATCGAATCCATATAAAGTATTGAATATTTATTACAAAAAGAAAAATGATGGAGCAAATATTTCATTCTATCTTGGAGTTGAAAACTATTCTTTTACAACTAATATGACTATAGATTCCCCTGTAGAAATTCCGATACCAAAAGAATTAGAAATAACTAAAAAACTATTGAATAGTATAAATTCCAAACTTGAAATAGTATATGTTGAGGAATTAGGATATTTTTTCAATATTTTAGTTAAATGAAAACTTTAATTTTAATATTTTTATTTCTAACTAGTTCATCGATGTTTTCGATTGAACTATTAGATGCTATTAAAATCGATGAGAATACACTATTACTAAGATTCAATGATAGAGCCACTTATAAAACAAACCTCTCGAACGACAAAAAAAACATTACAATTGAATTAAAGAATACCAAAAACAATATTGGTAAAAATAGCGTCCGGTTTAATTCAGAACTAATAAAAGAGTTATTTCTAACTACTAAACAAGAGATACTCTCATTAAATATAATTTTAAAGAAAAGTTCAGGGTTTAATACATTCCAACTCCCCTATTCGAATTCAATTATAGTAGATGTATTTGAATGGAGTAAGGTTACTGATGAAGAAGATAAATTCCGAAGTGGACTATTTGCATACGAAAGCAGTTTATACAAACAGTCCATAAATCTATTTAATGAAGCAAAGGAGCATATTAATGCAGCTCGTTCTATGCTTGGAATTGTATACCTTTTAGAAGATAGTTTAGAAGCATCATTTAACCAACTTTCCATTGCTGCACGAAATAATTCAACTATTCCAGATGTTTATGCAGCTCTTAGTCAAATTTATTCTGAAAAAGGAAGTCAAACAAAATCAGATTATTATAGGAATAAATTTTTAAATAAACTTTCTATAAAAGATACTAACTATCAATACCCAAAACTAATATTCAGTAAATCAATAATTGATAGTCTTGAACTTGATGAATACTTAGATACCTCAAATGTTGACTTAGAAGTAGTTGCTAATAATAATCGATTTTCAAACCTATTTGATGAAGAATCTAATAGACAGAAAACTGAATCTGTAGCTAAAAATAGATTAGAAAATGAAGATGCTTTTCTTGAAATGAAAAGCTTCTTGAAATATATTATTATAGCATTATTATTAATTATTTTATTTATAGTATCACTATACCTCAAATGGCGAAAATCAAGAGTTATTACTCAAAACAAGGAAGCAAAGGCAAATTTTGAAAAAGAATTAGATCAAATCAAATCTCAAGTAAAAAAAGAAGGTGGATTAGTTGTTGATAGAACTGATACTCCGAAAGTCAATGAATATACTCCAAAGAGAAAAGAAAAGAAAGTAGAAACTCAATATGGAAACCTGACAAAAGTTTCCAATATCAAAACTATAGATATTGACAAAAAGATAGAAGCGAAAAATATTCTATCTAAATTAGATAAAAATAAAGCTCAGAATATCAATATTAATCCAAATAGTTCAGATTTGGATAATAATGAACTAAAATCAAAACTTTATACTAAGTTTAACGTTGATAGTAGTAGAAACAATCAATAAACAATAAATGAAATTATTTTTACTATTATTATCAACTACCCTCTTAATTGCATTGAATTATAGCAATTCGCAGACTATTGATATTAATTCAAAAAATAGTGAGTTGATTTCCTCAAAAACCTCATTAGTTCAATCAAGTCAGATTTCTGATGGCATAATAATTGATAGTAAAGAACTAAGCAAAACGGCTAATATAGATCAAGATACTTCAACAATAAAAAATGAAATACTAAGGGTCTATACAAGTGATAATCTGAACTTCAAAGTAAAAATCAGATTAAAAGAATACATAATCCCTATTAAAATAAGTATTTATAACATGCTAGGGAATTTGGTAGAAGAAGTATATAGCGGAACAGCTATTGAAGGTGTAGACTACCCTTTTGTTGCTTCTAACTTACCTAATGGCTTTTACTTATGTATTTTACAAGGTCCTAACTTCCGTGATGCTGAAAAGTTTACAATATCAAGGTAACAAATGTCTAAAATATCAGCATTTAAAGTAGTAATACTATTAAGTATAACTCTTTCATTAGTTAATGAATCTTATAGCCAACAGATGAATGGTTCATATAGTTCATCGTACCTCAATCGTAATACTTCTTCTAGAGTGAATGCTATGGCAGGCGCTTATACTGCAGTAGTAAATGACCCCAATTCAGTTTTTATAAATCCAGCAGGTATTGGTTTTTTACTTAATAAACCTATGTTTGTAACATCTGTAAGTATGCCTGGTATAGGACGTGTTCATTCGAATATTGCTTATGGTCAAGGTATTGGTGATCATTTTGGGATTGGAGTTGGTATAAATTCGTTTACTTCAGGTCAATTTCAGGGAAGAGATATAATGGGTAATCCTACTTCTAGTATGAGAGATTGGCAATACTCAATGAATTTATCTGCGGCATATTCTAGTGAAGATTATAGCTTTGGTGGAACTTTCAAATACCTCGGACGTGATTTGCAAGGAAGTAATACAAGTGCACAGGGATTTGCTTTTGATTTGGGTACAAAGTTTAATGTTGCTGATTTATTTTCTTTTGGTGCTGCAATACAGAATGTTGGTGCTTCAATGAAATGGAACACTCCTAACAGCACAGTTGATGAATTACCTTTAACTGTTAGGACAGGGTTAGCTGTTGAATTTGGATTAAACGACGAATCAGTCGAACAAAGAACT
>JAUHXN010000191.1 GCA_030426865.1 bacterium
GAACTGGAACCACAAGTAATCTGTTATGATTAGATTATCGAGTGCGTTTCTGTATCTACCGAACTGCTCTTTGTAAGATTTGGAGTTAAGATCTTTGGCTATGTCCTTCGCCTCTATGTACCCTATAGGTATTTTACCTTTGGTGATCACATAGTCTGGGTTACCGCAATCGGTTACGTTAGCTGGCTCGTTAGTAATCTCTACGGTAGTTACCATAGCACGTAGTAGAACTTCTAAATCAGAGCGATATGTATGTTCACGAGAAATACCAGAAGCGAATCTCCTCGCAACAGAGTCAATGTATTGTTGTAAAGTCATAGGTATAGAATTTCATTTTATTAGTTTCCTGTAACGCTAATATAAGGAAACTAGCTGGAATTACTATACTCCAAATTGGGTATTTTGTGGGGGGGGGAAGAGGTTTTTCATTATAGTTTCTTTGATTGATTTGATAAATTTAAAAATATTATCCGAACATATTACTAAAATCGCAATTACTTTTCATTTACATAAACCTTAGTTTAAATCCACGTACTGTGCTCCTCTTAGAGGAGCTGGATTGAGCTTGCGAGAGACTCAAGGAGGATAAATAACAACACTTGTCTTCGTTTGTCCACCTCCGTCTAACACCTTCGGCGTTAGCCACCTCCGCCAGCGGAGGACAGTCAAGTAAAATCACCCAATACTTTACATGAATTTTTAGATAAATTTAACATTTTAATCCGAACATATTACTAAAATCGTCCGTAATTGTATTATATTTATTAAATTTGTGTCAAATAATAAAGTTAAGTGAAGAAAATGGCAAAGAAAACAGTTTCAAAAAGACAAAATAAAGTGATTTGGGATTTCCCATTCACTAAGAAAAATTTCTTAATTGCAGGTGTAGGATTAGCTACTATAGTAGTTGGCTATTTGCTTATGGCGACAGGATTAGGCGGTGACCACGCTGCTGTAGATGGTGCTTGGAATAATCCTATGGCTATCACAATCGCTCCTTTGCTACTAGTGATTGGCTATTGTGCTATTATACCTTACGCAATACTAAAATACTTCCCTCACAGCGACAATAACAATGAGTAATCAAACTCAGAAAGCTGGATTCGTAGCTATCGTAGGTATGCCTAATTCGGGCAAATCGACACTTATGAACGCTATAATGGGCGAAAAGCTATCGATAGTAACAGCAAAGCCGCAAACGACTAGGAAGAACGTTTCTGCGATACTTTCGAAAGAAGATTCGCAGATTATATTCCTTGATACTCCGGGTATATTGCGCCCTAGGTACGAGATGCAACGCTCTATGATGAGGTTTCTTTTCGAATCGCTAGATGCCGCAGATGTTATCAGTGTTATCTGGAATCTAGAAAAAGATGGTGACAATACAGATTTGCTTGCTACGAAATTCGAATTCCTAAAGAATTACAATGTTCCCAAAGTACTTATCTTGAATAAAATTGATACTTACAAAGATGCTAAAGGTGTACTACCAGTAATCGCAAAGTTCCAAGAATTAGGTGTTTTTGATGATATTATACCTATTTCGGCACTCAAAGCAGCTAACACTGACGCACTTATAAAAATATTTGAAAATCATCTACCCGAATCTGAATTCTACTATCCAACGGATATTATCAGTACTCTCAACGAGCGATTTTTCGTTAGTGAGCTAATCCGTGAGAAAATTTTCGAACAGCTAAAAGAAGAGCTACCCTACTCCACAGAAGTAACTATCACTCAATTCAAAGAGAGAGAAGCCGGTAAATGGTTCATCTCAGCAGATATAATAATAGAAAAAGATAGCCAAAAAGGGATAATGATAGGCAAGGGTGGTACTATGCTAAAACGCATTGGCGCTATGGCCAGAAAGGATATAGAAGCTCATCTGCAAATGCCGGTGTTCCTCGAGCTATTCGTGAAGGTTAGAGATAATTGGCGCGAAAAACCGAATATGCTCCGTTCGCTTGGGTACTAGTTCAACTCTGTGAACTATTACTTCTTTTTAATTCCTCTTTTTTATCTTCTCTTTTGAAAATATAGAAATAATAAACGGTTTGAACAGCTAGTATTACAGCTATCTGCCATATACTCCACTCAGCAACGTAGTATAGCAATAGAATCCCGGGAATAGAGACGAGCGTCATGAAGAGTAGTGATTTTCTATTCGGGTTCATCTTATTAATCCTTTAATCCAAATTTTTCTCTAATAAAGTTCGGTAAATCGAATGGTGAAATCCAATTCCAATTGACTATTTTTTTATCTTTGATAAAGTATAATGATGGCACACTGTTAATATTCAACCGTTCGCCTAATGGATTAGTATTAACCCCTTTAAGATATACAATATCTTTTGTATTATACTGTTTGTAGATTTTGTTCATATCTGTGATATGGTTTTCAACGGCGAAAAGCTGCATTTCAAAATTATCTATTTTTTGGCTTATTTCTAATGCTTTTATTATAGAATCCTTGTATTCTATACAAGGTCCGCACCAACTAGCAGTAACATATACAAGCTTATATTCGGTATCTAACATTGCACTATCCAAAAGTGATATTTCTATATCACTTTTACCTGACAACACTTCAAGATTCTTGAGATTATCTTTGAACATCCGCTTCCCATTCTCTGTGATTATTGAGGGGGATATTAGTTCATAATAACTCTTTAATATTTCAAATTCAGCTGATTTATGATTTATGTCTTCTAGTATAAAAAGTAGTATTTGTTCTTTGAATAAAGGATTATCGAATTCAGTTGTTATAAGTTTGATAAAGTCTTTGTATGGTCTATTGATGCCATCACGTTCAACTTGGGTTACGAACAAAGCATCTACTAAACTGGTAGTTCTATCGTAGTATTTCGCGTATTGCTTTAGGACATTTTCGAAATAGTCATTCGATTTTTCTGTGCTATTTCCTTGGTGAAGTTCACTAATCTCAGTTCTTTTCTTACGGTTTTCCAAAGTAGATAAATCTATTTTCCTACTAATTTCAATCACTCTATATTGATGATTATTTTCTTGAATTTCAATTGTTAAACTGTCGTTGGGAATAACGATTATTTCATCTGTCATATTAGTGGAAGGAAAGTAGAAAGTAAGGATTTGAGGTTCATCTATCTCAAATTCGAATACCATATCTTTATCAATAAATTCATTAAATAGAGTATCGCCATAATTCTTGAAATAGCTAGGTGGGTTATCTTTTAGAATTATTAATCTGTCATTGTAATCTGTTTGAAAACTTAGTTCAATTACAGTTGCGTTTGCAATTACAACAAAGAATGAAAATAATATGGATAGTTTAGTTAACATATTCATCTGACTCTATTTACTCACTTCTATTAGATTCTATTAAAACTTTATTAATGCATTTAAACACCCCGTCTCACACCTTCGGCGTGATCCACCCCTCTTTTATCGCTTTCACTTCGCTCCAGCTAAAGAGGGGAATTTTAAGCTATTTTTTCTCATCTTCTCCTTCTGCTAATATTTTTTCTTTACGTTGGTAAGAACGAAATAGCATATACATATAGAGCAAAGTAACACCAAGAGCATAGTACCAATCAAGGTTAACGAAGTAAAGAAAGAAGAAAAAGCAACCTACTCCCATCAATACGAACATCGCTATATTCTTAATTTTCGGATCCATTTACCTCTCCAAATACTCATCAAACAGCTGGTACACAGGTACGCCCGCTATAGTCTTATCCGCATACTTACGGGTTATTCCTCTAGCTGCTTCTTCTAACTCTTTTGAGCGAATACCATAGTCGATGGAGTTTCGCGCTTCTAGAAATGCCGCGAAATCATCAGCCACTTTGAGCAATGTACCATCGTAAGGATTATATTCGTTGTTATTATATTTTTGGTTTATCTCGTCTTGCTCTACGATCTCGCCATTATTTATCTTAGCACAGAACTCGTCACGGGTGAAGAACTTCATTTCATCAATCCATTGAGTTTCTAGTTGTGGGAATATCTCTTGGTCAGCTAGCATTTCTTCTATACGCTTTATCTCTTCTTGCATCCCAGGTACGGACCGTTTAACAGGTTTTATAATATCTCTGGTTACTACTTCTGGTAAATCGTGGAATATACCACCCCAGAAATTGTTGTATATGCGTTTGTCAGCCACATTAGGTATTGCCTTAGTCAAGAAGTAAGAAAGACAAGCCACGAGCATTGTATGCCCTAATACGGAGGTATTAGGTATGCGTGGCAGATGTCCCCAACGAACTTGATAGCGAAGTTCGCCCGTTAACTCAACAAAATTCTTAATTTTTTGTTTGTTGAGTATATTCTGAATACCAACCAAATCACTATATTTTTCTATTTCGTTGACTAATTCTTTGTGGATATGATCTATTTTATAGCCCTCAGGATTCGCATTGCGGACTATCAGGAACTCATAGTAAGTCGAATATATGTGCGCAGCATCGAGTATTTTCTGGCTATATGGATGAATATAATCATCTTCAGTCATATACGATTTGAACTCTTCTTTTATCTCATCATTACTAAACTTACCTTCAACCTCTTTGTAAATCATAAAATTCAGCTTTTTAACCAAAGTCTTATTCTTACTAATCTCTTTGAAGACAGGTGATTGTATATCACTAATTACATTACGCCTAATAAGCTCGAATATACCGCCTTTGATTATATCGTTCCAAACGAACTCTTTACCTGCTTCTTCTTCGTACTTAGCAAAGCAGTAAGCAATCATCATCTTGTGCGAATGCTTATCTATCTGGATTAGGTCTATTGGTCTTAATTTATCATTCCATCTTACAATCGAGAATCCTTTGAAAAGTAAGTCTATTAGAGATTTTTTTATCATTTTCTATCTTAGTTATTGATTTTATTTTTTTATTAATTGCTCTACGAATATATTCTCGCAGAATTTCTTAGATACCGAAAGCTGTCTTTCATTGAATTCGATAAGTGAAGATTCATCAAATTCACGTCTTTCTATTATTTTTATCTTACTGCTTAGCTCCAAACCAATCTTAGTAACATATTTTAGGAACTCAACCGAGCTATCTTTGACTGCTACAATCCTACATATAGCGCCCTCGTCCAATTCGTTAAGTGTTTGCTTTGGTTTTTCAGTATAGTCACCATTCTTATCTGGTATAATAGCTCCATGCGGATCAGTACTTGGGAATCCTAAGAATCTGTCCAACTCACTAATTAACTTATCTGATTCTATATGCTCTAGTTGCTCTGCTACTACGTGAACTTCATCCCAACCAAAATTCATACATTTGTAGAGAAAAGTCTCCCAAAGTCTATGCTTACGTATAAGTTGTAAAGCTATAGAATTTCCATCATCAGTCAATTCGAGTTTACCATACTTCTTATAGGATACAAGCCCTTTGGTCTTTAACTTCTTGAGCATACCATTGACCGAGGCAGGAGAAAACCCTAGGTGCTCTGCTAGTTGGTTAGTACCGGCCTTATCTCCATCGCGTTCTATAGTTAAATTAAATAGAGCTTTAAGGTAATCTTCTTCGTTTTTAGTTAGTTTCATAGTATTGTAGAAATATGCTTGTATTAATCTCAAATTAAAATAAATGCAGTTGTATTAAAAATAAATTTGGTAATTAATCAAAGAATTATCAATTTTGTGCCTATCTTTTTTACAGAAGACAGAAATATAATTACCCGTTCGGGGTGTGGCGCAGTCCGGTTAGCGCACTTGGTTTGGGACCAAGGGGCCGCAGGTTCAAATCCTGCCACCCCGACGAACGAGAAAAAGCTCTACTCAAAAGGTAGAGCTTTTTTTATGTTTGAAGTATTTATGAGGATAAAGAATCTCATATTTAACCCATATAGTAGTTTGTAAACCCGTCATTCTGAGGGAGAGTAGCGACTGAAGAATCTAGGTGTGTTA
>JAUHXN010000192.1 GCA_030426865.1 bacterium
AACGAAGACATTGACGAAGGCCATGACCATCAGGTCCGCGCTGTAACCCTTCAGCGTGTCGAGCGTGGACTGGTCGTCGAAGTTCGCCGGCTGCTCGACAGGAAGACCCTTCTCGAGCGCGAATTCCTTGATCGGATCGACCGGCTTGCCGTCGCGGTCGGGCTCGCAATAGACGGCGACGACCTCGTCGGTTCCTGTGTCGAGGAGCTTGGCAAGCACGTCCTTACAGTCCTCGCCGTGACAAAGTTGTTCATCACCTTATATCCAACCCATACTTCATTAATAATCCTTCTAAAGCAATGCGAGAGAAGATAGCTCCTTTCATTCTGTTTATCTCTGGGTCTATTGTGAAGTTATTCGCATTCCTAAAGTCAGCTTTACTTAGAGTAGAATGATCGAAAAATGCGTCTTTCAAATCGCAACCATCAAACGAGCAGTCTATTAACTCAGTGTTTACAAACTGAGCATCGTGCATTATACATTTTTCGAAACTAGTGCCACCAATTTTCAAGTTCGCAAAAGAGCAAGAGCTAAGTATGCAATCAGAATAGCTAAATGCTAATAGGAATTCACGGCACTTACTAAAATCAATTCCTAATAGCTTACATTTTGTGAAGTGAATTTCATTGAAGGCTGTTTTCGTTACATTGGCTAAGCTTAGGTTGCAGTTCACAAACCTACATTCTACGAAAGTACTATCAGCCATATCACAATTACTAAAATCACAATTTACAAAAGTGCAAAGCTCGAATTTTACTCCAACTAACTTTTGCTTAGAGTAATCTAAATTCTTGAATTCTACTTCTTCGTGATAATTGAATTCAATAATATCAACCATTTTTACCTCTTAGATATTTTATAGAATGTCATACTCACGCTAGAAAATATTGACAAAGTAAAGAATAATTTCAAGAGTATAGAATTAGAATGTACATCCAAAGGAGATAAAACTAGAATGACTATACCTAGTAAGAAAGTCAGAAGTGAAGTAGATACAAGTCCTTTTTTTATATTGTTATATTCCTCTAGTTGAGTTTCTTTCTCCTTTGAATATATAGCTCCTACTATTCTTTCTTCTACTGCCATTAATATAAAAATGAATGATAAAAGCATAGTATATATAATATTATTATCGATGACTAGGTTATCTATACCTATAAAAATAATACCTAGAATCAATACAACGAAAAGCACCTCAATAGTATATCTGATTATTTTGAATAAATCCATTCTATTTTTTCTTTTCCTCTTTTAACATTTTTAAACTGAAATATCCGATTACTATAACTGCAACCATCATAACAAGCCACAGCCATAATTTATTAGTAACTAATGGCTCGACTTCTTCTTTACTTATTTCTACTACTAGTTTTTTCCCTATTTTCATTTCATTCATGGCGTTAGGAATTCTAGATTTAAATTTTTCAATATCATAATAAGGGCAACTACCTGTATTAGCAATTTGAATGAACCCTTCACCCACTTCATCAAACCTTGCTTTAAGTATGTACTCATGTCTATAGGCGTTCATACGTCTTATTTTGAGAGGTGGGTCATTGCCATTTTCTATCACTAATTTGTAGTATTGGTAGTGATAAGGAAAACTAAATGTAAAATTAGTAGAGTCGAGTGAAGATAATTTGAAAGTTTCAATTAGTTTGTAATTATACTTAATTCCTTTGTCAGTTTGAAAACTATCTGTCAAAGCAAAAAGATTCGCATCACGACTATAATCAAACTTACTCTTTATATCAATCATCATATAGTGTATTGGTAATCGACCATTCAAACCAAACCTGTAAATCGTCCTATGTTTTTCCTCATCAGTTCTGTATTTTAGGTGATTAATATGAACTTTTTTGTATTTGGGATTAGTACTAAATATCTTCTCATAGAATACACTTTTAAGCTCTGACTTCGAATCTTCCAAACTTAATCTATAATACTTATATAGAGTTTGAAGGTCATATATAGTCCTGCTTGATATTTTCTGATGGCTATTATGTCTTTCTCCAAGCAATAAACTATCGGATATCATAAACCAATCAGTTTGGTTATTACTTCCTTCTAGACTTGCTTTCCCCAAACTATTTCTGCCCGTAAAAGAAAATTCTAGATTTGAAATAATCTGAGTAGAGTCAGCAACCAACGTGTAATACTTCCTCCCGTCTTTAGTAGTCTTATTTATTATTTCTACTGGTATTCTGACGGTCGAATCAAGCTTTTTAGAACTTTCTATAATGAAAGGAACTTCAAGAGTATCATTGGTACTATCAATCAAATTAACTCTTATGTAAGTATTGATTGAACTCATATTCATCAGAAGATCATCTTCAAGTTCTAATCTATTCCACCCTTTTTCAATATTCTCTAATTTATACCCGACGGTTTGTATACCAGCACTATCTGCGAATATGCTAGATGCGAATAGAAAAACTAATATAGTATATAGGTTTCTAATCATCTATTTTTCCTTTGTAGCGGTTATATAAGTATGAAGCAAATAGCATTAGCAACCCAATTATTACGAATATTATTGTTTTAGAAATAGTATCTAGCGAAGTAATATCATAAAAGAATAGTTTTAAAAGTGTTATTGTGAATAATGAAAATCCTTCTAATCTTATATGTTTTTTGGCTTTCCATATTCCTATTATTATTAGCATAAGCGAATAAAGTCCCCAAAGAATACTTAGCCCTAGCTTATACGAAGCAGCACTAGAATATAAGTCTAACCAATGTATCAACTCACTGCTCAACAACCAGACGAGAATAGTATGAATAGCAATGTCTTTGTAAGCCGTATAATTGCTTATTGAACTGAATACCTTTGATTCGATTGTAGTCAAATATGCTAGTACTCCAAGGGCTGCTAAAGAGATATATCTTAAAGTTATATTCATAAATCCGATTGTGAAATATTCATCTAAATTATTGAATATGTACTTGTCACGCATTAAACTCAAGTTAAACAATCCACCTATTAGGAAGATAAAGCATACTCCAATCCCTATGAAAATAGTTGCTTTCGTGAGATACTCATTTTTCAGTTTAAACTTATTGATTAATATTAATCCAGCGACAAAGACCAGACTATAAATGAATAACCAAGCAGTTTTCAGATAATTATAATTCCAATTATATATCGTTTGCTCATAGTCCTTACCTTCCATATTCACGACTAATTTAGACGTATGGAATAATTGCTCCCAATATACTTGAATCTCTAAATAGAACATATAATATACAGTGAATACCAAAAAGATTGGTAATATGCTGTATAAACTTAGGTTCATTATCCCTACATTTGTGCGTCCTTCTGCGGCTTTACTTTTAGTTATATAAACTATAATTCCTAGGCAAATAGCGTACAATATTGAAGTAAGGAAATAGATGTTAAATATTGAAGTAACTAAGTTTTCGTTATATCCTCTACCATAATTAGAGAAAGTACCCCAATCTAGAGTTAAGCTAATTGTAGCTAAGGTTAATAGTATAACACCAGCACGTGTATAGAATTTCAAATCTTTACTTTGACCAATCCAGAATAAGAAAACAGCTTGTGCTGCCCAAAGTATAGTAATCCAACTTCCTTCGAATTGGATTGGTACTACTATAGTTAGGAAAGACATTACCAAGCCTAGAAATATATAGAATAAATTTCTATCTGATAACTCTTTGTTTCTTAAGGTAAGTACAGTAGCAAAGTAAATGGCTGCATTGATTATTGTAAATATTGATAATGATTCATTAGTTTCAAATCTGTCATAGACTAAAGTCGAGCCAATGGAATAGAAAATTAATGAATTTATCAAAGTTAGAGTCATATCTAAATAACCATTGCTATCCTTCTCTTTCAGACTACTCATCACAGTTGAAAGATGGAATACCAAGAAAAATGCCGTAATAAATACAGATGCAATAAGGAAATGTTCTTCTTCATAGGAGGCAAAAAACCAGCTAGTAAATATAAGCCAAGTAATAGCAAATGAAGATACTTTGAGGTATTTCCAATATTGTTTATATGCAATAAATAGAACTCCGAGGTTTATCAGAAGCATGTAACTGTACATTATCTCGACTCGCCCGGAGTTATTACTTAATAAAAACGGTACGAAATAAGCCCCAACTAAACCTATAATAGAGATAACTTCCCGTTTGAAATGCAATGAGGAGAGTACCGTAAAGACTGTAAATACGAACATTAGCAAGAATGCAACTACTTGTGGCATCAAGTTGTATAAGCTATAAGCAAAGTACGTGATGAAGTACATAACTGCCATAGAACCGCTAAGTAAAACTGCACTTAGATCTGTGAACTTTTCTTTTAGTTTATATGCAGTTCCTAGTAAACCTAAACCTACTAAATAACCTAGAATTATTCTAGTTAGAGGACTAATTAGTTGATTATCTATAGCGTACTTAGCCCCAATCCCTACTCCAATAACTAATATTATAATACCGATTTTGTTTATAAGGTTTTCCCCTATAAACTTCTCCATACTTCTATTAATTGGTTTTGGTGATGGAACTTCTTTTTTAACAGAAGATTTCGCTGGGTAAGGTGTGCTTTGAGGTTTATAACCTAATGGAACTTGTTTCTCCTCTTTATACGAAGGTGGAACATTATATACGGGAGGAACATTCTGTGGGCTTTTCTCTTCTTTAGTATCAGTGTTTTTACTATATCTCAGATTATAGAGTTCAGCCTGTATAGATTTTAGCTCTTGATTAAAATATGCCTGCTTGTCTGAAAGTAATTCGACGCGTTTCAGAAGGCGGTCTATTTTTTCTTGATTCTCATTCATTTTGTATTATTCCTGTTTCAATCTTTAATGATTGAAATTAAGGAATTAATAGCAAGATAAAAAGAATAATTAATAATTTGGATTAGGTTCTATACTACCCCAATAAACACTTCTACTTCAGCATTCTCCCAATCTTGGCTTTTCTCTCCGTAGATTTCAAAGTCATAGCTGTAAGTTCTTTCTAGTTTTGTATCCCAAATCTTATACCAAACTTCACCTATACAATCGGGCATTTTTCCTTTGGCAAGGAATTTTCGATAATTTGCTTTCGGTATTGTTATCTTTCTCATAACCTCTGGTGCTTCAGTTCCATCGGTAACTTCACAACCAATCAAATAAGAAAACGGCTCAGTATAATCACCATCATAATCGAAATAGACTGCTACTATTTCGTTATTTATCTTATTGGGGATTTTAGAGTATATCTGTTCTTTTTCAAATTTTCCCCACAACTTACTAATATCTATTCCTGACTTTCCATTAAGATTAATAGTCTTCGATTCTAACTCAAGACCAATAATTTGCATTTCATTTTTTTCGATTTTATTCATTTTATAACTCGATTTACTTGTAATTAATCAATGAGCCAATATTGTACTTCGATAGTTTATCTCTTCCTTTCAGAAAAGACAATTCTATAAGGAAGTTACATTGTACTACCTCTCCGCCTAGCTCTTCCACTAGCTTACAAACAGCTTCGGCTGTACCACCAGTCGCTAATACATCATCATGAATTAATACTCTGTCACCCTTGTTTATTGCATCTTTGTGGATTTCTAATCGGTCAGTACCGTACTCTAATTGGAATTCTTGGCTGAGTTTGTCCGAAGGTAGTTTGTTTGGTTTTCGGACAGGTATAAACCCCGCATTAAGCTTATCTGCAATAAGTGTTCCGAAGAAAAACCCACGACTTTCTACACCTATTACTTTATCTATTTTTAGATCTTTGGTAAGGTCTATTAGTGATTGAGTGACATGCTTATTAGCTTCTGGGTTATCCA
>JAUHXN010000193.1 GCA_030426865.1 bacterium
TCCATTCACTATGATTAACCCGTTCACCATCTATTAACTGATATGTGGACTTTGTTTTCAAGTTCCCGTTATCATACCGCTCAAATTTTGTCTCTTCTTCTAATTCTCCTTTGAAATAAACCCTGATATCTTTTATTAATTTATTTGAATCATATCTTTTCCAGGGTCCAGAAAGTTTATCATCTACATAATGACATTCTATATCATATTCAACAAGACTATCATCGTTTAAAACCTGTAGGTGCCATTTGCCTTGTCTCATACCACTTTGGTCTATAATATTTATGGTTTCTTTCTGCCCAAACGCACTAAGTGAACAACAAATAATTAATAAGAAGAGTAGGTTTTTCATTTTGTCTTAATAGGTTCATTATATTCTAATTGTAAAAATACCAATGCTTCTAAAACTCTCTCTTTAAACACATCGGGTTTATGTTTTGGATTGTATAATGAAGGGTTTTTCATCATAACAATTAATCCTATTAACTCAATATCATTTAATTTATTTAGAGGTTTATTGTAATAATAATTTGATGCATTCTCAACTCCTATATTATTATCTATAAAATCAAATTTTGATGCATAATAATTAAGACAATCATCTTTATCTAAGTTCTCCTCCAATTTCCATGAAACTACGTAATAATTGTTTTTAAACCAATCTGTATGAAACATAAATGAATTTCTTGCAACACTTAAGCAAGGACACTCTGAATCATATTTGCCAATTATTTGATTGAATATTTCTTCATTGGTATTTGTAGAAGAATATACTTTGTGATATAATTCACTGAATCTATCAGGTAGTTTTTCTGCATTAAGAATGTTTTCGCTTATTAAAGTAATTTCTTCGTTATCAGAATCATTTAGGGCACTTTTTAAGTATTGTATGTATGCAATTCCTATTACAAAACATAATACAATAAACACAAATAGTATGTAAAGTATTTTTTTCACTTATTTCTGATAATAGACTCGTAATCCATGTACTTATATTTCTCTGGCAATTCAACTCTCCACGATTTGTATTTTCTTTTTGTATTCATTATAAAGTTTGAATAGGTAACATCTATTGAGTCTTTTCCATGAATATTGATGTAATATTCTTCTACTTTTTTGACACTATTATTATTCCATTTGTATTGGGTAGCTCGACCACCGCCATTTGCAATGTAATAACCATAAATTTTCTTTTCACTGAAATAGAAAGTAGGGTTACCTAAAGCACTTAATTCATTATTTATAAAGAACTTATTCTGAGCAGAATCATAATGATAAACTTGGATTCTATTTTTTAACCCTGTTCCACTTGGTGCATAATATTCAAAAAGAAGTTCAACTATATTATCACCGTTTAAATCAATTAATGTATCATAAAAAGTAGGTATCGCCTCTTTAGGGTGAGAATCAATAATCTCTTTGGCAGCTTTTTTTAATTCAACATGGTTTTGCCCAAACCCTAGTTGAGCAGAAACTAAAAATAGTATTATAACGAGCTTTCTCATTTTGTATAAAATACTGTTTGATATTTACCTGTTCCACACCAACCCCAATCTACTATTTCGTAATCTACAAAAATTTCACTCATGCTTTTATGAGAATATGGTAAGGAGACAATAATTCCTCTACCATAATAATCAAAAAGACTATCTCTTTTTCCTTTCTGATAAACTTTCTCATCCCTAAATATTACTATAGAATCGAACTGATTCTCTGAGAAAGAAAGTGAATCAAGTTTGTAGAGTAGCATTGGTGGGGAAGGTGAAGGTAGCATTTGAATATCTGGATTCGTGTCGTTTATTATATGTAAAGGGATGTCCATTTTAATGTGGACAGGATGAACGTAAAGCCAGTTATAATTCAGACTATCTTCAACAAGGTATTTAACAAAAGAAATGTATTCATCTTTATCAAACTTAACAGTAGAAGTATGTTCAATTCTCGTTGGTTGGTTATTAAATCCACTTGTTCCATTTGATAAGTTGTTCTCTAAATAATAAATCTGTTTCTTCTTATACCATCCTTCGTAAGCTATTCTGTATTCAACTTTTTGCAATAACTCTTCAGGAGTGTTTTTATCAGCAATAATATTAATTCTGTATTGTGAAGCTTTCCCATGTCCAGGATCTATGAGCTCTTTAATATGCTCAGTTGATGTTGTTAGGAGGTCATTTATTTGTAAATGATACGCATCAACATTTTTTACTTCGGAAGAGTAATCTGATTTTACTTTACCGATATAGATGTAGATGTCAAAAATACTATCAGAACCATTGTAATCATATTTGGCTTGGGTAGTTTCAAAAGGAATAATATCAAGTTTAAGTTCAGTATCAGTTGTAGTATAGTACCTTTCTTCAGTACAACTAAAGCATGTAATTAGGATGGTTAATATGGCTAATAGGTTTTTCATTTGGCTACAAAATCTACTACATAATCAAATGGCTTTTCCGTTTAAAGTAATAGCGTTAGCTATGTGTGTTTCATGTTTAATTTCAAATCTATATTGGTATTCACAATAACAGTCGCATACTACCCAACTTATATTCTTGTATGTAAGTACTATTTCATTTTCTGTTAGTTCAATATCACCTGTAAACTCTTTACAGCAGTCATCTATAAAACTAAACTCAACCACAATTAGTGAATCACTTTTGGAGTTTGAAATATTAAAAGGGGTTCGTATTCTTTCCTTTAAAACGTTTTCTTCAGATGCTGATCCTTTGCCACAATTATTAATGCAGGTGAAAGTGAATCCTTTTTTGTCCATTCTAATTTTATGTTCTTCTCTTTCACTTATTAGTAATTCTTCACTATCCAATTCGATTAATTCTTCTTCAACTAAATCTTCGCTTTGTGTTTGTTTTTTATTTTGTTTTAGGTTTGAATTTGAGCTGCTTGAATCTCCACATCCAGTTGCAAAGGCAGCAACAATCAATATGAACATTAGATTCTTCATTTATCAATATTGAAATTTTCTAAATCACTTGTCTCTGTACAAAAAACATCAGCTTTACGAGCAAATTCACTTTCCATGAACCCATCACTTAATATAAAGTTTAAAGGTTGTTGTTTGTATAGTTCAATCAAACAATTACAATATATATCAACATCATTAGTATTCTCAAAATCACTACCAATAAGCTCTTGTTTCCATGTTCTAACCATGCCGTTGGCGAAATTATCAGTCCACACTATATTGGAATTCATCATACACTCGTCAATTCCTAACTCTAAAAAGAAATCTTTATTCTGCACTTCTGTCATAATCTTATCTAATTCACCACGTTCTAACTCGTTTTTGTATTTAGATGTTATTTCTTCACAGTAGGCTAATTTTTCAGCAATACATAAGCAGTATTCTTCTCTATCCTCAGCATCTGGAAATAAATTTTTACTTCCCCTATCTATATCATCGATTGCAATTTTATATCCATTAATCTCAACAATGTTTTTGGGTATGTTCTGACTGATTAAACTTAAAAATGCAAAAAAAGAAAAAGTGACCAAAGAAATTATCAGATACTTTACATAATCTAGCGATATAATTTTAAGCTTACGTTTTGAAAGGGATCCACCTAATAACCAAGTGCAAAAAAACAAGAACACAAAGATTGCTAAAAGTACCCCAGGATTAGTAAATGTTCCTAATTCTCTACTTGCGTGTGCATATTCTCTTCCTGCTCCAATAAGCAAGATAAAACTAAATATAACACCCAAAACTCTCATGTTTCGAAGGTAATAAAAATATAAATAGTATTTAGGTTATATTAGTAGTGATGAGGTAACAGGATTATGGTTTATTTCTTGTAGAAAAGAGAATTCATTATCTTTATTTTATTAGACGTTCTATCTTCAAGACTATCAAGTATGTTTAGAGATATATTTTTCCAGCCATAATTATAATCGTGTATCCAAATTTCATCATTTATAGAATCTTGATGAACATGAATAGCTCCATAATCACCATTTTTTTGGTTATACCTTAGGACATATATTTCAATAGTAGTGTCGGTAACTTCTTTTGGATAAGTGCTTTTATTAGGTGGTGTAACAACTGACCAGTATTGTTTATAATAATGTATTTGTTCATCAAGTCTAATTTCTTTGTTATTAATTTTTCTATGGAATGAACGAGTTATAATTCCTGTCATATCGCTAGTGTCTTTTACTCCTAGTTTGAAAAAGTATTGTCCAATACCAGATGAAGAATCAGAAAGGTTCCAGTTATTTTTTATATATGTAGTAAATAAGTAGTTTTTCCAAATGTATGATTTGTCTTCATCGATTTCTTTAAATTGATTTAGCTCATTTTCTGTTAAAAAGTTGTCTAGTGTAGAAAAAGCTTCCTCTATATTGGTTGGAATTTTTTCATCGATTCTAGTATCTGAAATTGTACACCCAACAAAACCAACACTAACAAAAAATATGATGATTAGGTTTTTCATTTTATATCTTCATTAACAATCAATAACACTCTTCTATTGTTTATGGAATCTATTCGTATCTTGTCTATATTATTCTCCGCATCAATGTCCTCCTCTTTTATAATTGGGTTTGACTCTCCAACCCCTATTACTTCTATATTTTTAACATCTACACCTTTATCAACCAGTACTCCCATAATAGCGTTAGCAAATCTTTTTGTTATTTTTAAACTTATTTCTTCTGTCCTTAGCACTCCTTCGTGTACTTCAATCCTAAAACTCTTACTTGGATATTTTTTAAGAAAGGAAATTAAAGTATCACATGAGGAAGAATTGTACTTATATGTGTTTTTAGAAGTAACCCCATCAATTGGAGCAGATATGGACAGTTTACGATAGGAGTCCTTTTTGATTTTATTATCTGACCAATTGAATTTCTTTTGCCCAAAGCCAAGTTGTGCTATAGTTAAAACAAGTATTATGATTAACAGGGTTTTCATTTTAGTATGATTACTTCATTAGAAACTTTAACCTCCAACTCTTCAATTTCCCACTTGAACCATTCTCTGTTGCATTTTGAATAAGCAGTACCCTCACCTAATTCTCCTGATAATGGAATATACAAATTAGCACTACCACCAGTTGTAGTTGTGTTAATATTTCCCCTTATAAAAAATCCATCTTCAATATTATCTCCGAGTAACTTCTGACATTTATTTGAATTACGTATTTCCTTCATGGTCATTTTGTATGCATCTGAACTTTTCATTGTTCCGGTTACAACCAAAAGTATTAAGCAAATAAATCCACCACCAAGAACTATTGGTCCACCTATAACAGTAGGTAGAAACCATTTTTTATTTCTTTGATACCAACTCTTGTTTTCCACACTTCTAAGATAACGATTAATCTCAACTATGTATTATTTAAAAAATAATTTAGAATAAGAGGAGACCTTTTTGTACTTTTCCCATTAAGGGTATAAATAACAAAAATGGATGACAACAAAATTATTGAACTCTTAAAAGTTGGAAAGCAAGACAAAGCTTTTGTGAAACTTTACAAGAACTATCCGCAGGTAGAAAAACTTATTCTATCTAAAGGTGGTTCGAAAGAAGATGCAAAAGATACTTTTCAAGAAGCCTTAATCATTTTCTACGAAAAGGTGGTAAACACCGAATTTAAGTTAACCTCCGCAATTGGAACTTACCTATACAGTGTCTGTCGATTTCTATGGAAAGACGAACTGATTAAAAGAAAAGGAAAACAATCGGTTGATACTGATTTTGAATTTTCATCAGAAGAAGAATCAGAATTCCAACAAGCACTGGAAAAAGAAGCAAAGTTTAAGCAAGTGGAGAGTGTTTT
>JAUHXN010000194.1 GCA_030426865.1 bacterium
TAGTGAGTACCTTGTGTTATATAGGTAAATACAAAAAAGAAACGTTCCCAAAACTTGTTCATAGTAAATGCACCATGAGAAGCATATCTATGGTGAAAGAATGTTTGAGAGAATAACGATAAATACCATATTGCTATGAATAAAATAATAATAAACATGACGCACCTTATTTAAAAAGGGTGAAAAATACTCAAGAGTAATACTGTATTTAATTGTAGTGCGACTGTGGTAATAACTGCAGCAAAAGAATTGAAACTTTAATTTTAATCTTGGTGTTACTGTTGTAACTAAATGAAGGTAGTGTATTTAAAGTTAAAGAAAATGTAATGTCATAAAGTTCTTTAGATCCTAAAGAACTTTATTGTTGTGTTAGAGTATTTGCTCTAGGGTTGTCATAGTTATATGCAAAAGACATGAGCGTTTGGTTTTAAGCCAATGCTTTATATGATTATATGCAGAGCATTGGTCATTAAATAAACTTGTCGGTTATGAATGTATTTTATCTCTTAATGACGCTCTCGATACAGTGATTTTGTTATTTTGATATATTGAGCCATTTAGAGTTAGTATTGCATTGTTAGCATCCGATTGCTCTGTCATTATAACCCACCAAAATCTACTTTTGTCATTTCTACTTCGCTTAAAAAAAACAGATATAACACTGCCAAACTCTGAAAATAAATTTTTTATATTTTGTTCTGAGACATTTACACCAGTATTACTTATGAAAACATTCATACAATTGTAGCATTAAGGCTTAAAATAATGTTTTGTCTTTAGAATGAAACTACTATTGGGACAACCCATAGTTTGTCAGTGTAACGGAAATGACTTTAGTTCGATGAAGTTTTATTAAACCTGCTGATTCGAGTTCAGTAATGAGCAATAATAATTCATCATTGGGTAATGTGAGCGCTGAAGCAATATCAATAAGTAAAGTACGATGCTGTGAGTTATATGTCTTCTTGCTCATTTCCTTTATCATCTCAAATACTACAGAACTATCCATTATACTTACGTTTTGTTTAAGGTACACCTATTATTCTACTGTATGGAAACTATTTTACGGTTATTCTATATTAATAAGTAGTACCTTTTGAGTATTCTGCGATTAGAACCCCCCAATGCAGTGTTGAATAGCAACATTAATAAATTGTCAGCATGAAAATATATATAAAATATATGGTCAGTTTAAGATGTAAAATGATGGTCAAAGTAGAGCTTGAAAAATTGAATATCAGTTATATGTCTATTGACTTAGGCGTAGTTGAAATACTTGAAGGACTATCTGTTGAAAAAAGAAAGTTACTTAATGAAAATCTTATGCTTTCAGGTCTTGAACTATTAGATGATAAAAAAAGTATACTTATTGAAAGAATCAGAAATGTCATTATAAATATGATACATCATTCAGATAGTCTGCCTACTCTAAATTATTCTGAATTTATTAGTGACAAGTTAGGTTATGATTACACTTATTTAGCAAATATTTTCTCTGAAGTGACGGGAGTAACCATCCAACAGTACATTATTATAAATAGGGTTGAGAGAGCTAAAGAGTTGATATTATATAATGAACTTACCCTCACAGAAATTGCATTTCAATTGAATTACAGTAACGTAGCACATCTATCTACACAGTTTAAAAAAATAACAGGCTTAACACCGTCCTTCTTCAAGAAAATTGGTCAGAAAAAAAGGGTCGAATTAGAAAATATGTGAATAATGTAATACTACGTTGAAATGATGTAATGATATGTCTTACACTTTTGCCCACCTTTGTATTGCGAGAAAGTTCTTTCGCAAAATAAATTTTACAGATTATGGAAAAGGTACAAGACAAGATCACAGAGGGGTTTAAGATCACCGGAAATTGGGAGAAACAATCTAAAAGTCTAAAAGAAAAGTTTCCGTCACTAACTGACTCTGATTTGAAATTTGAGCCGGGAAAAGAAAAAGAGCTTATTAGTCGTGTCGGCTCAAGGCTAAATAAAAAAGAAGAGGAAGTGACAAATATTATTAAAAAAGGCTTAGAGGTAAAATCTTAAGTTGTTTATTCAATCCATTTTTAAAAGGGCAGTTATCAAACTGTCCTTTTAATGTTTTTACATATTTCACTCTAACTATCTATCAGGTATAGTTTTTTTTAAATCCTAAAAATTAACCCAGTTATGATTTTCGTATTGCTTGGTGCTTTATTGTTTTTTGTTTCTTTTGTCATTACTAAAACTGGCCTTGAAGTTCATAAGCTAATGCCACTTGTAAAAGGTGGGCGTATATTGGGACTTTCTCTTATTCTAATAGGCGGACTACTTGCAAGTATTGTACAGATTGATGCGGGGCATATAGGCGTGAAAAAGCTGTTTGGCAAAGTACAGAACAAGGTATTACCAAGTGGACTACACATGATAAATCCATTGGTTGAAATAGTAGAGATGGACATCCGAACGATGAATTATACAATGAGCAGCACCACGGATGAAGGTAACCGTGCAGGTGATGATGCCATCATAACTTTATCAGCAGATGGTTTGGAAGTAATAATTGACCTTACTGTACTTTACAGGGTGATACCTGAAAAAGCACCGCAACTGATTGATAAAATCGGTATCAATTATGAAGATAAGATAGTTCGCCCTGTTGCCCGTACAAAGATACGTGACAATGCGGTAAACTATAACGCGGTATCTCTATACTCTACTAAGCGAAAAGAGTTTCAGACATTAATATATAAAAGCATAGAGGAAGAATTTAACAAAAGGGGATTAGTTGTGGAAAACCTACTTATACGTAACATTACCCTGCCTACCTCTGTTAAAAAAGCTATCGAACAAAAGATAAATGCTGAACAAGAAGCTCAAAAAATGGAATTTGTATTGCAGAAAGAAACACAAGAAGCAGAGCGCAAGCGTATTGAGGCAAAAGGTATTGCCGATTACCAGCGTATTATTAGTCTAAACTTAACTGAGAAACAACTACAGTATGAACAGATTAAAGCTTTAAGAGACTTAGCTCAATCTTCTAATACTAAAATAGTACTTATGGGTAGTGGTAAAGGTGGTAATATCATTTTAAATGCCCAGTAGCAACTCAACAACGCGATAAAAGCCTTGCAATGCCGCATTCTAAAAAATCCCCGATAGATACTATAACAAAGCCAATACAGAGATTTATCGACAGGGAGAAATCCGGGGGTATTATATTGGCAATTAGTGTTGTCCTTGCATTGATATTAGCAAATTCCCCCTGGTCAGAGGACTATCATTCAATTCTTAATAATAAACTTGGGTTTGAGTGGGGCAATTCCATTTATTTTAAATATAGTCTTCATCAATGGATTAGTGACGGCCTTATGGCTATTTTCTTTTTTGTTGTAGGGCTGGAATTAAAGAGAGAAATAGTAGGAGGTGAGCTTTCGCATTTTAAAAAAGCTTTACTGCCGATTTCTGCGGCATTAGGCGGTATAATATTACCGGCATGTATTTATTTGCTATTTAACCCTTTTGGTGAAGTAAGTAAAGGCTGGGGCATACCCATGGCTACAGACATAGCATTTGCATTAGGAGTTTTGCACTTACTCGGAAATAGAATACCGCTATCTGTAAAAGTGTTTCTCACAGCATTAGCAATTGTAGACGACTTGTGTGCTATTCTGGTAATCGGTGTTTTCTATACCGCAGATATTTCAGTAGTTTATTTATCCGTAGCATTTGGTATTTTATTAGTAATGTATACAGGAAACAGAATGGGTGTGCGGAATATTATATTCTATTCGATATTGGGTATTGGTGGTATGTGGACAGCATTTTTATTATCCGGAATACATGCCACTTTAGCAGCGGTACTTGCTGCATTTGTAATTCCTGCCAATGTAAAAATCAAAGAACAGGTGTTTATAACTAAATTACAGAACTCCTTAAATATGTTTAGCCGAATTGACCGTGAAGAAAATCAACCAACTCTAACTGTAAAGCAACTTCATGTGCTCGAAGATATGAGTAGCACAATTGTAGATGCATCACCACCTTTGCAGCGTCTTGAACGTGCAATGCACCCCCTGGTAACATTTCTTATTATTCCAATTTTTGCTTTAGCAAACGCGGGTTTTTCATTTGATATTGATGTACGCAGTTTGTTTGACTCAAATATTGTAGTAGGTGTTGCTGCAGGCTTGTTGGCAGGTAAAGTAGTAGGGATAGTTGGAATTACTCTATTGTTATTAAAATTAAAGGTTGTGCGACTACCTGATGGTATGAACCGACGCAATCTGGTTGGTGTCAGCTTTTTAGCTGCTATTGGGTTTACTATGTCATTATTCATTACATCGCTTGCGTTTACCAATGATGAATTTATCATTCAGGCTAAAACAGGCATCTTTTTAGCTTCAGTTATTGGAGGTTTGGTTGGGTATATTATATTATTCAGATGTCGAAATGGTAAGGTGCCCCATCATACTAAAAAGAGAACATGTGAATGATATAACATTGTATTAAAATGATGTAACGATATATATTCCGCTTTTGCCCACCTTTGTATAGTGAGAAAGTTCTTACAGAAAGTAAAATTAAATATGATGAACGAGATACAAGGCAAGAACAAAGAGATTTTTAAGATTACAGGAAATTGGGGAGTACAGTCGAAAATGTTAAAAGATAAGTATAATCAATTGAAGGATACTAACCTTTCGATTGAGCATCAAGAGGAAGGTGTTATGTTAATAGCATTGCAAAACATTTTAGGCAAAACAGCAATACAGGTGCAGAATATAATAAGAAGGTTACAAACGGATATATCATACTTTCACAAGAGGTAGAGACTTTATCATACGGCTTTACATGAGTAGTACCTCTTTGTTTAATAACAGACTTATTGATTTTCTACTAATTGCTATAAGTGTGATCATGATATTGTTAGGCTTATTGATCGTTATATAAAAGTACCTGCGGACATCCCTAATACTTACCTGTAAGCAACTATTTTATTTCATATAATCTTTAACATGTTTTCCTGTCAAATAAGAGGTGTCAGATACTGACGCAATATATCAATCAAAGTAATGACTATATCTTAAACTATGGAAACGAAAATAATCTCGGCAGAACAGGTTTCTCAGTTAGAAATTGGAATGATAATAAAACGAATCCCATCAAATGGGATTCATGAAGACATTTTCGATGAAAAGAAAACAAAGCTTATTGATACTTATGTTATAAGATCCATTCATCCGCTTAATAAAATGATTGGGCTGGTTATGACAGATGTGTCCTTAATTTTTAATGCTTCCCCCGGAGATGTGGGCCGTCTGTTTATTCATTCGGACAAGCTTGTGGAACAAAATATTTGGTGGTTAAAGAAGATGCATTAGCCGATGCAATACTAAGATCTTATAATTAACCAGAGTCAAATAGAAAATATTAAAGAATAGAGAATAATATATGTTAAAAGATTTTTTAATCGATTATGCATGGGGTGTTATAGCAATATTGCTAATAGTATTTACCATCACAAAGTTTATAATTATCAGGTTATTCAAGCTTTCAAAAAAGTATTTAAACACTTATTTATCCTCGCTACGCATCGCTAACCAGTATGTAATAGCAACATCAAATGGTAATAACTTAAAGCGTTATTACCGTATCAGTAATAAGGTAAATGCATTATTCTATATAGTGAATGCAGGTGTGGTTTTAACATACATATTTTTAAAGTATGGGGTGTAAAAACGGGTGTTTTGTTAATCTTTTTAAGAATAA
>JAUHXN010000195.1 GCA_030426865.1 bacterium
GTTGGCACTATAGGTTGGCTCGAAGAGGCATTTGCTTGGGTACCTAATCCCGATGCACTCAGGACAGAAAATAGAGCAGTTCGAGAACTAAATCTTTATTTATCTTCCGAATTAATGAAATCCCGCCAAGCTTTAACAGAAAATAAAAAACTTCGTGAGATGCTTGATTTTAAGCAAGGAGTAGAGTTTAATCTTATTTCCGCAGAAGTTATTGGTAAATCTACAATTGAATTGAGAGAGTATATTACTATAAACAAAGGGGCTAAGGACGGAATCGTCCGTGGTATGTCAGTAAGAACAGATGCAGGTCTCACAGGAATAGTTGTAGTAGTAGAAGATAACTACACACTAGTAGAAACCCTCAATAATAGACAAGTAAAAATATCTGCTAAAGTAGATAGAACTGGAATAGATGGGATACTCGTTTGGGGTGGGTCAAAATATTTTAATATGATGAATATACCTAGATCATTCGATATAAAAGTTGGAGATGAACTTATAACATCTAATTACAGTAGAAAATATCCTCCTGGTCTTCCAATAGGTAAAGTTGTTAAAGTTGAAGAAGATAAATCAAGTCTTTTTCATAAAATATATGTTGAACCTTTTGTCTCGTTTAATACTCTTGAACAAGTATTTATCATACAGTATATTAGTGATCCAGAAAGGTTAAAATTAATACAGGAGATGGAAGAAAGATTGAGGTTATTGAAAAAATAGATGAATAGAGCAAAACAGAAAACTAACTATGCATTCCAAAGATATGCAGTATATGCTTTAATAGCTATAGTGCTATCATTGATTCAGTTTTCTTTGCTCAACTTTATAGAAGTTCAAGGTATTACACCTGACTTATTGTTAGTGCTATGTGTTTGGATCTCGATTAGAGAAGGTCGATTCGCAGGTATTATAGCGGGTTTTCTTATAGGGTTAACACTAGATATAGTTTCATTTGACTTAGTTGGTATTAACGCATTCACTAAAACAATAGCAGGTTTTATATCTGGTTCATTTTATCAAGAAGGCAAAGAACAGCTTATACTACACGGTTTGAAGTTCTTGTTGATAGTTTTCATTTCATCTTTCGTTCATAATTTGATATACTTCTTTTTTTACATTAAACTTAGTGACATAACTTTTATATCCTTTTTTGTAAAGTATGGTGTCGCATTTTCTTTCTATACTACAGTATTTGCTATTATTCCAATGTTAGTAAAGCGTAAAGAAAGGATAATTTAGGAATTAAAATTATATGTTTTTATCTGAATTAGAAATATCAGGATTCAAATCATTTGCAGGCAAGACAAAGTTCAAGTTTGCTGATGGTATTACGGCTATAGTTGGTCCCAATGGTTGTGGTAAATCAAATGTGGTTGATGCAGTCCGTTGGGTTCTAGGTGAACAGAAAACGTCTGTACTAAGGTCTGACTCTATGGATAGTGTTATATTCAATGGAACTTCTAAGCGTAATCCATTAGGTATGGCTGAAGTTACAATGAGGCTAGAGAACAATAGATCTGTATTACCAAGTGAATATGATTCTATACAAATATCTAGAAGGTTATTCAGAGATGGAGCAAGTAATTATCTATTGAATAAAACGAAATGCCGATTAAAAGATATTAACGATTTATTTATGGATACTGGGCTAGGTCCAGACTCATATTCCGTTATTGAGTTAAAAATGGTAGAAGCACTCATCAATGGAAAGATGGATGAGCGTAGAAGAATGATAGAAGAAGCCGCTGGTGTTACTAGATATAAACAAAGAAGAAAAGAAACAAGTAATAAACTACAAAGAGTCCAAGAAGATTTAGAACGAATTAATGATATATTGTCAGAAGTAGAAGTCAACGTAAAAAGACTTTCTAGACAAGCTAAGAAGACTAAAAAATACAATGAACTTTCAGAGCAGTTGAAAAACATTGAAAGTGATTTACTTAAGAATGAATATGCTTCATTTAAATCAAAAAACTCTGAAATAAAAAAATACATTCTTGAGCTTTCGAGTAAGTTGGAGACTTTGGAACTAAACTTAGAGAATTATGAAAAAGATTTAGTAACTACTAGAGAAGATAAATCTGTATTTGATTCAAAAATTAATGAACTTATAGCTCAAGAAAATATCTTAAAAAATCAGATTGCAGAATCAACTAGACTTATCTCGGTTAATAAAGAAAAGCTAGAATCTTTAAAAAGTATCAATAATAGACTAATCGAAGATAATAATAATAGTGAAAGGTTTATACAAAAGCTTACTAGTGACATAGCTCATTTGAATGAAAAATTAGCAAAAAGAGAAGAAGATACTAATACTCAAAATAACTCACTCGAAGAGTTGAAATTAGATAAGCAAAATAGAAAATCTGAATTAGATGAAGCACGTGAGTTAGCCAATGCAGATATAGATGTTCTTAATAAATTGAAAAACTCTATACAATCATCATATTCTATTATAGAGAATAATGAAAGAAGAATAGAGAAAATATCATCAAAAATAGAGAATTACAAAAATGAAATTTCACTTGAAAATAAAGAGATAGAGTTAAAGAATAATCTAAGTATAGAGTTGTCGAATAAGCTAAAAAATTTAAATGCTGATTTAAATGACAAAAATGAAAATTATCAGATCACAAAGAATAAATTAGAAGAAGTTACTAATGAGTTAAATAAACTAAATGATTCTATTTCTGACTTACGAAGTAATATATCTGGTAAGAAAGCGCAATTAGAGTTTTTAGAAAGTTTGTCAGCAGATGATGATACAACTCAAATGCTTCTAAATTCTAAAGATTGGGACAAACCTGAAAATATAACATTATTAGAAGAACTTATCTCTGCAGATGAAAAATATAGTAAGGCAATTAGCTCTGTTTTAGGTTCATATAGAAATTTGATAGTAGTTGACACTACTAAACAAGCCGAATCCGCTTTCGAATTACTCAAGAAAAAGAACCTATCCAAAAGAGCAATTATTTGTAGAGAATTAATACCTAAAAGTCAAATTAATAAAAATTTAAATGGAGTTGAATTACTCACTGATATTGTTGAAACAGATGATGATATCAAGGATTTATTAATTGCTCTATTTGGTCAAGTAGCTATAACTGATGAGAAAGATATTGCTTATTCACTAACAAAGAGTAAAAATATTGCTGCCGTTACTCTTGATGGATTCTATATAAATAGAAATGGGATACTCAGAGGAGGAGGTTCTACTAAGAGTGAGACAGCAAACTTAGGGAAGCAAAAGCGAATCAAGGATATAACAAAGCAATTAACTGAGCTTCAAAAATCACTTGATAGCATGAATCAAAAGAAGGATGAACTGACAAATAAAAAAAATGAACTTAATCCTGAACAATTACTTCAGGGAGTAAAAAAACTTGAGAATGAGATTAAACAAGTTGAAAATACGAAGCTTCAATCTACAATGAAAATAGATTCTCTCAATAATAATATTGAGATGTACGAGAAAAGTATTGAATCTTCTCAAAAAGAATTTACTGACTTGAAGAATGAGATAAAAGACTTACAGTTAACAATAGAAGAAAGAAAAGAAAAGTTAAAAAATGCTGAGTCAAATAAAGAAGATAAACTAAAAGCTCTTAATAATGCTGAGATTAGATACAGTAAAGCCAATGAAGAGTTACAGGCAGCTGAGATTCTAATGATTCAGCTAAAATCAGATTTTAATAATATAAAAAATGATATTGACAGATCTAATGGACAGTTAAGAGCAGAAAAAAATAGGGTACAAAGTAGAAAAGATCAGTTAATACAGAATGAAAAGTCAAATATTGAAATAGAATCTACTAATAAGGAATTGAGTTCTAAGTTAGAAGTAGATAATAAAAAGCTAATTGAAATATCTAATCAAAAAGATCAAACTAATGAACAGCGAAAATCAATAGAAGAAAAGCAAATTAGCTTAACTAATGAATTACATAATAAGCGTAATGAATATAATAAACTAAAAGATGCTTTTCATAAAGAAGATATATCTCGTAGTGAGTTTGAAACTAAAATGGAATCACTAGAGAATAGAGCTTTTGAAGCCTATGATTTACGATTAGTTGAATTAGATATAGAATATGATGAGCAATTCCCTATAAATGAGAGTAAAAGGCAGGTATCAGAGCTAAAGAATAGTTTAGTAAACTTGGGAAGTATAAACTTTGAAGCAGTTCAGGAATATGATGAACAGAATGAAAGACTATTATTTCTAACAAAGCAGATAAAGGATTTAACAGAATCGGAGAAAACTCTAAAAGAGACAATCAGAGAGATTAATATTACAGCTGAAGAAAGATTCGAATCTACTTTCAAACAGATAAAAGAAAATTTCTCTAATCTATTTAAAAAGTTATTTAGTGATGAAGCAGTTGCAGATATTTCATTATCTGGGGATAACTTACTTGAATCTAATATCGAAATAACAGCGAAACCTCCGGGGAAGAAACCACGTAGTATAGATATGCTATCAGGTGGGGAAAAGACTTTAACAGCTATTGCACTATTGTTTGCTATCTACCTAGTTAAACCATCACCATTCTGTATATTAGATGAGGTTGATGCACCGCTAGATGATGCAAATTTAAGAAGGTTTAATAGTCTGATAAAAGAGTTTAGTAAGAAAACGCAATTCATTATCGTTACTCACATGAAAATAACTATGGAAGCTGCAGATACATTATATGGAATAACTCAACAAGAAGTTGGGATTTCTAAAATAGTTTCCGTAAACTTGAAAAAAGACGAGATATTATAATTAAAACAGAGGTTAATATGAAGCAAGTAAAGTACTTATTATTGGTTTTCTTATTGTCATTTAGCTATACCTTTTCCCAAATGCAAGATCTTGGAGGTCAGCAGGAAGAAGGTGGTAGTTCAGGATTACAAGATTTAGCAGAACCAGAAAAGAAACTTGAAATAAAACAAAAAGCTGATGGGTCTTTACAACAACCAAAAGACCATGATGAAGCTATGAAGTATTATAAAGATGAATACAAAGAAGTATTAGATGGGGTTTACTTCGAAGATTTATGGAATGCAGTAGTAGAAGCACTATCTGATCAAGGATGTGAGTTAATGACGAAAGTTCAGAAAACTAACGATGAAGGTTTTTTGAAAGGTGTTATGAAATCTGAGTTTTGTGTATTTGTAAAAGATGAACCAACATTTGATGCACTTAGGTTATATAGTGTAAAAATGCCCGTAATTAGGGGTGGTATATGGATGAATGGTAGAATACAGTACAAGATTATACTTGAAGAAGTTAATGAAGGCGAAGGTACATCGATATTAGTGACAGGTGAATTGAGTGGTTCAGAAGAAAATGTTACGAATGAAGTGCATTTCTGGGCTTCAAATGGTTGGTTTGAAACAGACTTACTATATAGAGTTAAAAAGAAAGTTGGCAAATAGTAAATGAAGAATATAATTTCAAAGCTCCTTTCGCTAGGAGCTTTTTTTCTGCTTGTATTCGTATTAACAACTGAATTGAAAGGTTCAGATAAATTCAAGTTAACTGTTAGTATTACTAATGTAGAAAGTAATGACGGTCAACTAATTGTGTACCTTTATGATAAGCCAGAATATTATCCAAAAGAAAAGGATAAAGCTTTTAAAGTTGTAAAAACTAAGATAAGTAATAATAGAGCAAAGCTTATATTTGATGATATACCAAAAGGT
>JAUHXN010000196.1 GCA_030426865.1 bacterium
TGCACAAGGTGGTATTGCAGCCGAGTTCGGGGACAAACCCAGTAAATACCAACACATAAAAGACACTATGTCGTGTGGTATTATAAATAACCAAGTAAGCACTACAACTATACTCAATGAAGCCGAGAAATCAATTAAAAGTATGATAAAGGATGGGTTAGTTTTCGATGCCGATGAGAAAGGAAATCTATCTAAACGTTTAGAAGGAGGACATTCGAACAGAAGGATACTATACCATTCTGACACTTCTGGTAAGCATATAATAGATTTTCTAATCAAAAAAGTTAATCAGAATAAGAAAGTAAAAATACTACAAGACACTTACTGTTATGAGCTACTAAAAGAGAATAATACCTGCATAGGTGCAAAAATATTTGATACAAAAACAAATAGAATAGATGTAATCTTTGCTTCTAAAATAGTATTGGCTACTGGGGGAGCTGGTGCATTATATAATTATACAAGTAACTCTTCGTATTCAATTGGAAGTGGAGTAATATTAGCACAAGAGATTGGTGCTGAAATCACGAATATGGAGTTTATACAATTTCATCCAACAGCTTATGTAAGTCCCAAAAAAACAATTCTAATTTCAGAAGCACTACGAGGAGAAGGGGCATTTATAATAAATCAAAAAGGCAAAAGAATACCGGGTGTAGAATTATTTACTAGAGATAAGCTTGCACGAATACTGTATGAGGGAATTCGTAATGGAGACAATTATTTTCTTGATTGTACTAATATTCAAGATTCAGAGCTTGATAGATTCAGTTACATAACAAACAATTTAGCAGCTAATGGAATAGACATACGAATTACTCCTATACCAATAAAGCCGGTAGCACACTATATGTGTGGGGGTATAACTACTGACGCTAAGGGGAAAACTAGTATCAATAATCTATATGCAATTGGAGAAGTAGCAAACTCAGGATTACACGGGGCTAACAGACTAGCTTCTAACTCACTGACCGAAGCAATCACCGTACCGTATCTGCTTACTTTAGACTTATTAAACAATGAATGGACTAAAGTTTACTATAAAACTCGAACAATACATTATACAGAAGACGAATCCAATTATGACATTAAGATTGAAATACTTCGTAGGGAGATGTGGAAGAAATGTGGTATAGTTAGAACAAGCACTGCACTAGCTGAATTACGAAACTACATAAAAACTGAGCTACACAGTATAACAGAAAATACGGGTTTAAGTTATCCCAAATTACGATATAGTACAATGCTTAAGACAGCAGCTATAATAGTAGAATCGTCACTTAATAGAAATAAGAATGTTGGTACATTCTGGAAAGAGTGAAGACTAACTCCTGTCAATTTGAGACCCTCTCGAATTTTAAGAGGGTTCCTGCTTTCAGCTGGACAAGTGGGTGATTTATTAAATAAGTTCCTCTTCGTTATTCCCACCTCAGTCTTCCGAGTTCATCGGAATCCACCTCCACCAGTGGAGGACATTTTCTCACTCCACCACTATAACACTCTTAGTAATAGCATCGTACGGAGTAATTAACCGAACTTGATATAACCCACTAGGAATGTTCATAGTGTTTATCTGCATCTGCTTTGTTCTTGTTGATTGTGTCCATTCATCCGTGTAAATCACACGTCCATCAGTAGCAACGAGTTCCAACTTCATCGTTCCTTGAACGCCTGTTGTAATGTCTATATTCAGTTGTTCACTCACTGGATTTGGACTTATATTTAGAGTTGTTGGGTCTACTAACTGTATGCTTCTAAAGTCAAACACGCATACAGAATCTATGTAAATCTTACCAGGTTGTTCGATCACTTCTATATATGGATTAGTAAATGAGTAGCTAGGGAAAGTTATATCATATTCTAAATCATCTGACAGCAGTATTGTTCCAGTTAGGTTATGAATGTTAGTCTTTGTTTTATTTATTGGTTGATTCTGATTTAAAGTATAACTATCATTTGTGTAGAATGCAGTTCTGTCTATATCAGTTGTAATTGAGTATTCTTGCGATGGTAAATCAGCTTCACATTCTAGGTAAACTGGTACCGTTTCTGTTTGCCCTATTTGGGTATAAATGTCTTCTGTGCCGATTGTAGTTCTTGCATATACTCTTGCGGTAATAGGTATAGTGATTACGGTGTCGCATGGCTCAATTATGCTAATGTCAATGCTATTGTTAAATACTCCTAGTTCTGTTGGTACAAAATCATAGTTGAATGGATATGGTTGTCCATCTGATATTATTTGTCCATTAGCTAAAGTAATATCAAACCCACTATTGTTAATGATAGTTGTATTGTCCGATTTGGTCTCTGTTATATAAACCTTACCAAAGTCAATGCTTTCTTTATTTATGTCGAAAGACAACTCGTATTTTTCTACTTCGAATGTTTCTGTTGCCGTGCATCCGTTCTCATCTGTAACTGTTAGTGTATATGTTCCTGCTTCCGTAACTTCTATTTCTTTTGTTATCTCGTTTGTTGACCAAAAATATTCTGCGAAGTCTTTGTTTGATGATAGTGTAGCAGTTTCATTATTACAGATAGTACTTTCACCTATTATCTCAAAATCTGGTGTTGGACTTTCGTTTACAGTATATTCTGCTGTACCTACACATCCAGCCTTACTAACAGTAACGGTGTAAGTTCCAGCTTGGTTTACGACTATTACTGGTGTTGATTCGCCGTTGCTCCAAAGGTAGGTGTAGCTTGGGTCGTTGGGTAGTACTTCTAATGTTGCTGATTCACCAGAACAGATGTTGCTTCCTGTTATTGTTGGTTGTAAGTTGTCTTCTACCTTTATTGCTATTTCTGTACTGTCAACACAACCAGTTCTAGTGTCGGTAATGATTAGCTTGTATGTACCTGAACTATTAACATAGATGCTCTTTGTTGTAGCTCCTGTGTTCCACTCGTAGCTATAATAAGGAACATCGTATTTAGATTCTAGTAAAGTAGAGTCACCTTGACATATTGAAGTTGGTGTTGGCTTTAGTTGTGCTTGTACTTTGGGGTGGTATGTAATATCTATTGTATCTGATAAAATACAACCTTTACTTGTTTCTACTGTCAGTATGTATCTTCCAGTTTCATTTATCTCGATCGACTTACTAGTTTCATCGGTGTTCCAGAGATAGCTAACATAGTCAGAATCCGCTGAAAGTGTAGTCGATGAACCTTCACAAATCTTAGTTTCACCAAGTATATTCGTAGTTAGGTCTTTTTCAAAAGTAATATTAACTTCAGTATAACCTGTACAGCCATTTTCATTAGTATATGCTACACCATATACACCTGATTGTATAACAGTAATCTGATGTGTCTTTTCTCCAGTTGTCCATTCGAAATCTAGATATTCTAAAGGAACTGAAAGTTCTGCAAAATCGCCATTGCAAACATTTGTATCAGGGATTACTGTAATCTCAGGTTTAGGGTTCGGGAATACTTTTAAATAAGTCTTACTTTGGTAACTATTAGAACTATCACCATTGAATACTGTCAAATAGTAATACCCTTCGTCTTTAGAAGTGGCATTATTTATGACTGGATTTGATAAATTAGAAGTGAAATTATTTGGACCTGTCCACGAATAAATTGTATCTTTGAAAGGAGCATATAACTCTGAGGAAAATTGAACTACTCCGTTCAAACATGCGAAAGTTGTATCAGATAATTTAAGTAAATTATAGTATGTTGTTGGTATATTTGGGAAACTTAATGTTGATATTGTTCTGTACATATCAAGAGATTTGAGTTTAAATCCAATATCATATTGATTATTAGGTGATTCAATAGAAGTAAAGTGTGTAGCTGTTAAGCCTGCAAAATATATCTTAAAATTAGGACCTAATAATAAATTACTTATAAAATTATTGATTTCGAAAAGATTATCGATTTGAGGTTGACTATTATCTTTAGGAATAGTAATTCTACTCAGATAATTTGTATTTTCACCTCTACTCGTAAAAAATAGATAATCCCCGTTTGGTGAGAATTCTCCAGAATAATAGCTAAGATTGTTTTGCTCTATTTTTCTTTCTATTAAACTTTTAAAATTAAGTTTTTCTTTCTCATTATCAAATTCAATTATTTCAATACCCAACATATGATGGAATGAAGCCAATAATTTACCAGATAATGAGCTCTTTAAAAATCCAGTTGTTGCAATTCTGTCTTCCATTTTAAAAATAAATTTTGAAGGTAAGGTTTGAAGTAAATTAAAAGATTGAGTAGTAATATCATATTTGTAAAGATTATAAATTGATTCATATCTATCATTTACTACCAAATAAAAAGAATTTGAATAAAAGTCCTTCATCACCATAATATTTTCGCTATTATAATTAACCATAATTGTGTCATGTTTAAGAATTTGAAAATTTTCATTCTTATTCTGAAATACTATAAATGACAATGGGAAAGGATCAATTAAATCCTCTGAGAGAAAACTACATCCAATTCTAACAAAAGTATTAGAATCAATGGAAACTAAAACTGAACCTTGTGATGAAGATCTAGATCCAGCAATAGTATCTTTGTCGCAGAATATTTCCCCATCTTTATCATATATACAATTAACAGCAGAGTAGTATAATAAATTACCCCTATAATCAGAAATTATGGAAGAGTTTTCAATAGCCCAAGAAAGGTTTCCATCTAGAATCTCAGGCTCTTCATTCGGAGTATTAAAAGTAATACCTGATTTATCTCCAAAATACCAGTTATGGTATTCTCTTTGGGAATATAGTGTTGACGAAAGGAGTATCAATAGCAGTATTTTTAGTAGTGTTTTCATAGAATTTTCACAACCAGTTGAAATCGACCTTGCTAAATATAGTAATAGTATGTGGATAATGCAAGTGGAACCCACCTAAATCCTCCCTTGACAGGGAGGACTTACATAACTGTGCAGTCCACTCATGCCTTCGGCTTGACAGGCCCTCGAGAGCGGAATTCTTTTTTCTGGATCCTTCTAACGTCTGCGGCGTTATCAGGATGACTGAGCTTCGTAGAGACGTATTGCTTGTGCTGAGCATTCTAAGATAAAACCAAATATTTAATTAAATAATTTCACATATTGTCCCTCTCTTTTAGCAACAGCAAATACGCGAAGTACTAATTTATTAGCTACAGCATTTAGAACAGTAAGTTTATGTTTACCATCACCAACTTTTCTTTTGTAGTATGCTTTAAGCTGAGGGTCATGTTGTATCGCACTTCCAGCTGCTTGAAACAATATTGATTTAAGGGATTTATCTCTTAAGAAATGTGTCTTGGTTCTACCATTTACACTAGTCCCTGATTGATACTTGAATGGTGCCAAACCACAATGACAACTAAATTTACGTGGGTTTGTAAACTTGGTAAAGTTTTCTGTTTCTGTAATTATCTTTACTGATGTTATAGGTCCCACACCAATTACTGTATTGATATTTGTATAAGTACTTTTAAGTTCTTCAGTACTGCTTATTACCTCCAATATTTGAGCTTCAAAAAAATCAATAGACTTTGCCAAAGTTTTTAATTGCTTCTTCTCTTGAGCAATAATATCTTTTACGTTTATAGTCTTGTTTAATATCTCATTTGCCTTAATGCTATTTTTAATCTGTACAGACATTTTAACAGCAAGTTGTCTTGCTGTAATTAGTGCTTTTAACTTACAAAGCTCGTTGCTAGGTAGTTTATAAGGAACTA
>JAUHXN010000197.1 GCA_030426865.1 bacterium
CATATTTGGCCTGAAGTGTTGGAGAAATAAGACATTGCAATATATGAAATTGTTGGGGAATAATCGTGTCACAATGTAAGAACCTGTCATAGCGAGCGAAGCGTGGCTATCTCTTTTTTGCCTAGATTGCCGCTTCCTTTCAGTCCTCGCAATTATGAACGGAATGCTGTCATTCTGAATGAACAAAGTGAATGAAGAATCTAGGAAATGAAATAGATACTTTACTTCCATTCAGAGTGACGAGAAAATTGATACCCTCTTAACTTTCGTAAGAGGGTAAATGGGGAATTAATTTCTAAACAACATCCTCTCTCGAATAGCCATATTGCTTTATCCAGTATTCACTGCTAAAATTGATATTACCAAATCGCTGTATTTTCAGGTCTCGTTCTAGCTTTGTATCTAGGTTTTCTTCCTCAGTAATATATCTGAAATGGGTGTCATCAGCTAGTCCGAAGTTGAGCTTTATTATATAGCCGATTAGTGTATTGATAGCAGATTCGACTAATCGCATATCTGATTTGATTATCTCGTTTCGTATTTTATAGTGCGTTTCTGCTGCGGCTTTACTGCCATTGCCGACTTCCGTAGTTAGTGTTTGCGAAAGTATAGCTTTTGAGACTTCGCTATTAGATAGTTTTATCATCTCACTATATAGCCGAACTGAGCTATAACGGTGGGGTTCTTCCATAGATATATCTATGTCATTCGGAGCTACTATCACGCTATCTTCGGTCATACCAGCTAGTTCTTCGGCTAATCTTTCGGATTCCGCTTTGCTTGCTCCTCTTGAGTATTTGCCTATTAGTAGTGGCATACCGTAGCGCTCCATAAAGTTAACCCAGAACCTGATACCCCCATTTTTGAATTTAATTGGCCAATAGCATTTGGATAGTAATGCAATACCATAAGGCGATGAGTGACTAGGTTTATTTCGGACATCGAGGAATTTCATTTCTGGTAGTTTTACGCCTTTTGCTTGACCGTTCGGTCTGTACCTAAGCTTTCCCTCAATGTCTATATAAAATAGTTCCTGTGGCTTTGAAATAGCTTTATACGGTAAAGTATATTCGCCTTTGTTCTCCCAATATATTTCTATGGGTTGGAAACCGAATAGTATCGAATCGAGTATGTCCTCTGCTAGTCGATGTATATCGAATGAATTGAAAAATTCGGTAATAAATTGACTTCTATTACCAATTACTTCATATTGGGCAGAAAGTGTACCGCTTTTTCTAGACTGTATGCAGCTCCAAAGGTGTGCATCGTAAAGTAATTCGCGATAACCTGCATAAGTGCTACCTGATTTCCTAAGTACAGAATCAGGATTGGGAATAGCATCTAATAAGCTGCTAAACCCGTTTGAAAATTTTACAATTTCATTATAAATATTCTTCATATTATTTGCTCGCATTTGATAATAAATAACCAAGAACTAGGCCGCCAGTTGCTATTAGTGGGTCTTCCCACCATGGCTCATTTCGTTGCGTTGTGGTAAGAATTTCTTTTTTATTATAAACGGTATCTGTAGCCATTCTTATTGCTAGTTGCATCTGGTTCTCTGGGTAGTCGTATTTTACTTGTATAGTGTCATATTTGTAGATAGTATCTACGACTGCGGTGAATGGTCGCGTTTGTATTATCGTGTCTAATCTGTATATAAGCTTCGGCTTTATTTTCTCTATTACTATTGGCTCTTGTACTATGGTAAGAGTGTCAGTCGAGTGATTGATAATTTGATTTGGGTAATATATTTTAGTGATTGCCATACCGATTAATAAAGCTAGTATGACCATAATAATGTCTTTCATGTTATTCCTCATTTTATATTTCCGCGGAGCATAAATAATGTCCGCTAATTGAATTTGTGCTTATGGTAAACCCTTCATCATTTTTTATGGTGAAAGATTTCTCTGATATATCGTCTGCTACTACTTCAATATTAGTACCTGTACTAACTTGCCATTTCCCTATTTCTGGCGGATTATTAGCACTGATCAGAGTAACTATAGGAGACTTATACATATTGCTAATATGGATAGACCCGAAAGCGCCTCCACTATCAGTTCCAAATGAAGTAGGGAAAACCTTTTTTCCTGAGTTGATTATAGTTGTGGGTGCAAAGTTGTTATTATAGCTCTTTTGGTAGAATTTTTGACAGTCGTCAGAGTCTTGCTGATAGCAGTTAGCAACGAATTCTATAATAGAGTTATTAGGTAATAATTGTGCTTCATTTAGAATAATCTTCTCTCCTGAAGTTAGACTCTCAAACCATACGAGAACTGCAATATTAGTAACATCAGTAGTAGCTATTTCGATGTCTTCTAACTTGATTATTGATGCCGTCTCGCTTAACTCTATTGCATCGCTCACTCCTTCATAGTTCCAATTAGCAGATAGCGTTGGGTTAGTGCCTTCACTATTCCAAGTTGATATAACGGCATTGTTGGTAGAGTCAGTTACCCCATTCCAAGATAGAATAGCTAATTTTGCATTTGCAATATTATCACTCGAAATTTGAACAGAAGCTGAAAACTTCCCATCAAGTAACGAGCTGATATATAAGTTAGGTATAATCTGTAAAATCCCAAACTTCGAATCATACACCGATTCTATTTGCATACCAGTAGGGTCTTTTGGTGATGAGATCAGAGTGTTAGAATCGCTAATTGCAATCCATCTATCTGCAGTAAAGTTATTATCTGTAGCTACAATTGAAGTACGATTTATAAGTACACATTTACCGCTAGCTTCGCTGGTTTCCGATTCATCACTCCCTGTGCTATAACATCTAAAGCTAGTGTTATCAACGACTATAATAGTTTCACCACTTGTAGTATCGTAACTACTATCGCTCATTTGTGTTGTCTGTACTATATCAGCCGTTTGGAATCCATGAGGTATGCTAGTTTCCAAAGTACAAACATTTGACAATCTACTCCTGTTGACTATTTCAAATTCATTCGCTACTCTCTGCCAAATCCTGAAATTTGGATTAATGAGTAGGTTGTTTCTTTTATTAGTTTCTTCTAATTTACTATCAATTAGTTCAATCAAATCCGATTGAAGTTCTATGTTTCCGTCTATATTACCCCAGATATTCTCAGGTAATGGTGGAAAATAACTAAATGGCATTTTATCCTCTTATTTGTAATATAAATGAGCGCTAATCTGACCTGAAATTATGCCCACTGGTATATATTCTATTTTGAAAAATTTGAACACTTGACGGATAACTATTAGCTCAGAATCATCGAAATTATTCGGTGAGTTTATCCTATACATTTTTCTATAACCGGCGTTACTTTGGTCATTAGAACCGACTAACATCAAGTGGCCGGTCATTGGCCCGGCTATACCAGACCAGCTAATTTGGAGCGAAACCACCTTCTCATTCCTCCCTTTCATCTCAGGTGCTACATCCACCCATTTACTTGAGAAAGGAGTATTAGCAGCGTGGTTGTTCATTAGTCTAATAATCATCTATCACCTCGAATTTTACTACACCTCTTAGCAATAATTTGCCAAGTGGATGGCTCAGGTATCTCATCTTTATACCAACACCCTCTCTTTGCTTTAGCTTCACATTGAAAGCAATAGTTTTGACGATTCCTTTGCTCTTTGTTTCTATGACCCTTTCTATGTGGCCTTTCCAACTTGACTTCGATTTCCATACTAATAGGTCGTGTCTCGCTATTGGTTTATCAACTCTCTTCCCTCGATTAATAGCATCATTAAGCACGGCATTAGCAACTGCGGTTCGTTTTATTGGAATGGTAGAATTACTCAGATTTAGCTTCTTACTTGCCTCTCTGAAAGACCAATATACACCCGCTGCGCAGTAGGGATAGCCCTCACTCAAACCCACCGAAGCGAGATATTTTGCCACCTCCCCTTTGTTATTTCCGACCTCCATTACTCCAACTTGTGTAAGGGCGATTCTCTCCGATTCTATTAGCAAATCGCCATTGCAGGGCAGTTCGTACATAGTATAGGAACTGAGTAAATAGCTTATGAGAATTGCACCAAATAAACGCCGAGCACTGATAGACCAACGCATATATGCACCCCCATAAATATGTGACCGAGATTATTAGTTTCTAATTCGTTAGTGAAGTCGATTTTGGTATATGAATAAACGGCCAGTGCTGATAGTCCAACAGCCAGCACCTCTATCATCACTATTATCAGCAACGTGTGTAGTTCTTCAATCCCTGGTAATAAGAAGACCCAAGCAAAAAGTAGAACTGTAGCGAGTAGTCCATATCTCATACAATTTCTATACATCGGTACCCCCGAAATAAGAGTCTAGTACATCACCAGAATATAGGCGATTACCGTTTGATTTGGTGCTGATAATAGTTGGTGGAGCATCAATGCCGGCGGTGTAACCTCCCAAGTATAGCTCGCCGGTACGAATGTCATCTAGCAACTGCATTGACTCTTCATAATAGCCGTTTATCTCCGATGGGAGCGGCAGTTCGCCATATTCTATTCGGTAGAGATGGTAGATAGTCAAGTCTATAGAAAGTGAGATAATGAGTGCATCTGGTTCGTCAAAAGGTACATCGTATCTACCATGTAATGATGCGTCTATAGTAGCATCTGCCAAATCGCGAGCCACATCAGTTCTGTCTGTGTCTATAGTTGTGCCGCTCTCATCGCCTGTTAGCTTAGCAAGTTCCGATGAGGTAAACCTTTTCAATAAGTCTGAGTTAGATGAATAAGGCATCTATTCCTCCGCTTTTATATTGTTATGAAATAATTCGAGAAGCGAAAGTAATAGGTGCTACGAATGCCTGCATTAAAACAGAAATGAAAGTATTCCGAAATAATATTAGAATGGTAAAAGGTGCGTAAAGGTTATGAAATGATTCGCTTTTTTTATATTTTGCAATATTCCAATAAAAGAGGCCCACTATGAAACATCTATTTACAATTGTTTTCCTATTCTTCTCTTTGAATGCTTATTCACAAGAAGATAATCTATTATATTCTAGTTATGTAGGCGGATCATCTACGGATGAAATAAAAAATGTGCATACTGATAAAGAAAACAATATTTACGTTGTGGGTTTTACAAAAAGTATAGACTATCCAACTACTAATGACGCATTCCAAAAATCACATGGTGGTGATATTGATATTTTTATTACAAAATACGATGAGAATATGTCACTTGTATGGAGTACTTTTTTAGGAGGTAACAGTAGAGATATTGTTCATAACATGGCTGTTTCAGATAATGCTATTTGGATAGTAGGTGAAACCTTATCAGGTAATTATCCAACAACGAGCAATGCTATTTCAAAAAAATTTATGGGTGGCTCAGGAGATATTATTGTTTCTAAATTATCACTTGATGGACAATTGTTATATTCTACTTATTTTGGAGGACAAGAATACGACCCAGCAGCAGGAATGGCAATAGATTCTAATAAAAATATATGGATAACAGGAAGAACGAATAGTAATAATTTCAGAACAACAACAAACGCAATTACAGGCAGCCCACCGGGAAGCTTATGCCTTTCAGCAACTGCAATTAGATAAAAAAGGGATTGATGCCGATGCACTGATCAAAAAGATCGGGGCTTTTCAGGTGGCTATTCCTTCCTGGGCGCTGGGCACCGGCGGCACCCGTTTTGGTCGTTTCCCCGGTGGTGGCGA
>JAUHXN010000198.1 GCA_030426865.1 bacterium
GTGGAGACACTTCTGCCAAATGTGTACACGGTGGGGCGGCATTTATATGGCCAATAATCCAAGATTACTCATTTCTATATTTGACACCGATTTCTATAGAAGTGAATCTGATAAACGCATTGAGTAAGCAAAACATCAGGGTGAATGTACCATCTAGGTTTACAATAGGTATTTCGACTGAGCCAAGTGTTATGCAAAATGCTGCCGAAAGACTACTGGGATTGAACCAAGATATGATACAAGAGCTAGCTCAAGAGATTATATTCGGTCAATTGCGTTTGGTCGTAGCTTCAATGGATATTGAGGAAATCAACACAGATAGAGACAAGTTCCTATCACACATCACACACAGTGTAGAAGAAGAATTAAAGAAAGTAGGTCTTAAGCTAATCAACGTAAACATAACGGATATACACGATGTGTCTGGCTATATAGAGGCATTGGGTAAAGAAGCAGCAGCGAAAGCGATAAACGATGCGATTATCTCTGTTGCTCAGAAAGATAGAGACGGGGCAATTGGTCAGGCAAATGCGGTGCAAGATGAGAGAGTCCAAGTAGCTGCTGCCGATGCTATAGCGGTAGAGGGTGAAAACAGAGCAAAAATTCAAGTTGCAAACTCGAATGCCGAAAGAAGGGCAAGAGAAGCAGAAGCAGGTAGATTAGCAGAAGCGTCAGAGAAAGTACAAGCTGCAAAGGCACTAGAGGAATCGTATGCTGCTGAAAAAATAGCCGAAGATGCTAGAGCGAAACGTAAAGAAGCAGAGCAAGGAGCAGACATAATAGTACCCGCACAAATAGACAAGCAAAAAATAGAAATAGAAGCAGAAGCCACAGCTGAACGAATTAGAAGAATAGCACGCGGTGAAGCCGATGCAATATTCTTGAAAAAAGAAGCTGAAGCGAAAGGTATGTACGAGATATTAACGAAGCAAGCAGAAGGTTTGGACAGAATAGTAAAAGCAGCTGGAAACAATTCCAAAGATGCAGTACTACTACTAATTGCAGACAAGCTACCAGAACTAGTTAAAACTCAGGCAGACGCAATCAAGAACATCAAAATTGATAAGGTTACTGTTTGGGAAAACGGTGGTGGAAAAGATGGTAATACTTCTACTTCCAACTTCATATCTGGGCTGTACAAATCCGTACCACCACTACAAGAGATGTTCAACATGGCGGGTATGCAACTACCAGATTATCTGAAAGGCAAAGACATGGTTGACCCAGCTACCGAAGAACCTGCGGTGGAAGAAGTACCGAAGCCGGTGGCTGAACCAAAGGTGAAAACGAAACCGGCTGAAACTAAGGGTGAGGGTGATAAAAGTGATGAAAATTAATAGCATTAAAAAATAGTTATGTTAAAATTAGAATACAATATTTATTGTGATGAAAGCTGTCATCTTCAAAATGATAATAGTAACGTTATGTCATTGGGTGCAATATGGTGTCCAGCTTCCAAGCGTAAAGAAATATTCGAACGTCTCAGAGAAATTAAGCTAAAACATGGGTTCGGTAGCGATTTCGAAATTAAATGGAATAAGGTATCTCCTGCTGGAATTAATTTTTATATGGATATTATCAATTATTTTTTCGATGATGATGATTTACATTTTAGAGCTTTGATTGTTCCGAATAAAAAGGAATTAAATCATGATTATTTTAATCAGAACCATGATACTTTTTACTATAAAATGTATTTTGACTTATTAAAAGTTATACTTAATCCTGAATTTTCATACAACATATATCTGGATATAAAAGATACGCGAAGTCAAGAAAAAGTGACTAAACTGAAAGATATATTAAGAAATAATCAATATGATTTTCAGAAGCAAATCGTAAAAAAAGTCCAACAAGTTAATAGTCATGAAATCGAAATTCTTCAATTAACTGATATTCTGACAGGTGCAATTACTTATTTACACAGAGGGTTAAATACTAGTTCTGCAAAATTGGAATTGATAAATCGGATAAAGAAAAGATCAGGTTATTCTCTCGCACAATCAACTCTTTATAAAGAAAATAAATTTAATTTATTTCTTTGGAAGTCAAGAACCTTATGAGTAAAACTGAAAATAGAATTGAATTACCCCCAATAATAACTTTAGAAGAATACTCCGGTGACATAGTTAATTATTTGGAAGCAGTATATACTATATTTAGAAGAGACTTCGTTGATAGCAAACCCAAATACAGAAATAAGAGACTAGGACTAAAAAAATATCCTTTAATTTCGGATAAAGAATACACCTTTTATCACATGACACATAAAGGAAATATTGAAACAGAAAGAACGCCAGATTTAAGAAGATGTGAACGAATAGCATATCCTAAACCTTTAATCGAAAACTCAACTAGCACCAGCCTTAAGGTTTGGAAAAATAAAAGAGGAACAAAAGTTAGAATATTGATATTCCATGAAGAAGAATCATATTTAGTTGTTCTTGAGGATAGGGGTAGTTATATATTGCCTTGGACTGCTTATATAGTTGAATACAAAAATAAAAAACAACGGCTATTAAAAGAGTATGAAGCATATATAAATGCCGAAACCGCTCATGGTTAATGAACGGTTTCTTTTCTCCTTTAACACATGGTCATTGAGATAGTACAAACTTATATATATAATACGTATTTTCAAAACAAAAGTTTTTTAAAAAATAAATGAAAACCTTCATAACAATACTAATATTGATATGCTTCAGTAATTCTGAAAGCTCAGCTCAAATAGACGGTGATACATTATATTTCAATGATATAGAAGTAAGGATTTATACCTTTGTAATTGAACAAGATACAGTTAAAAAAGCATATTATGGTTCTAATACTCAAAGAGTTTTTAATGAGGTTAATACTTATTCTGATAAGCCCAAAAAAGTTTTGGACTACGATAGTATAATGTATAGCATCAAAATAAAACGTCGTTTCAATTATTCCTGTCCTACTGATTTAAAATCTGGTGTTTTAATCACTAAATACAATAAGGATTTAGTGATAGATACATCATCTAAAATTACAACTGACAGTTACTGGATAAGTGTAATTAATCATTTTTCAAAACAAATTGAGGATGATTCTACCAATTATTTGAACTATTATAATTATGTTGATGCAAGATTGAAATATGGCCATTATAGTTATGACAATATTAAAAGCAAGTTAGAAAACTGTATTGAATTGAATAATAAATTTGAAAAAGCTTATTTGTTAAAATCAAAATTATACGTTTATAGAGCAAGAGCAAATGGTTTAATGGTAGCAAGTTATGATAATCATAATATAGTAGATAGGTCTGAAATAAAGAAAGCGATTGAATGTTTAGAAGATTTATTAAGGATCAATCCATTGAATATAGAAGCAATTAACTATAGAGATGAATTAATAAGTAAGTATTAAGTAACAATAAATACCCATGAAAACAATAATAACAACACTAACATTAATAGGCTTATTATTCACTAGCTGTAGTGAAAGTGATAATGGCGTCCAAGTGAATAAAATGGACTACCTAATCTTCGGTCATTTTCACGGAGAATGTATAGGGGAAGGCTGTATTGAAACATTCAAATTGACTGGCGATAAGTTATATGAAGATACTTTAGACCATTACAATGCTGAAAACTTTGAATTTATTGAGCTGAGCAGTGAGAAGTTCGTGCAAGTGAAAGACATAATAGACTATTTCCCAAACAAATTACTAAATGAAAAAGATACTAGGTTTGGTTGCCCCGATTGTAGAGATCAAGGTGGTGTATTCATACAGTACTCTGAAAATGGAATTGTAAAAAGTTGGAGAATCGATAAAGATAAAGATGTGATTCCAGTATATCTACACAGCTTCATCGATAAAGTAAATGAAAAAATTAGACTGATAAATGAATGAAATATTTATATACAGCAAAAGAATCATTCTACAAAGGTGATGAAGGATGGGAAGGATATATTAAATTCTCAAAGTTGAATCATCTAACTGAACTTGTCTCAATTGATAACTTACTTAGTCCACCTATCGTAGAACCAGTTTATGAGAATAAGAAAGACTGGGAATTTATTCATATAATAAATCAATGTGAAACCGGATTTTATTTGACACTTGATTACGTTTTGAAACGATTGGAAACAAAAGACAAATTCAATTTATTGACATTATGTGTAAACCCATCCGAAGATTGCAAGAATATTGGAATTGACCGATTCGAATTTGAAGGTTATGACTTGCTAGATCAAGACTATGATATTAGTGCTTTGACAAATTGTGGCGGTTTTGATGAATCTTTTACATCTAGTGATATAAATGAAAAAGGACTAATCTTTGACTTTACAAGGGCTTATGATATAAGAAAAAGTCTATTAGAAAATAACCCTCTAGAGCATCACGCAGACACAAATGTAATAGCTATATGGCGACACAAAACGATAGGAAGATGAAAAGAAAACATAAGTTATTACTTGGCATTTTAGTTAGTCCATTTATTCTATTATTCTACTATTATCTTGCTTGGTCTATGTCTCCTGGTAGTTATGCTCTAGCTGAAGTTTATAAGTTTAGTATACCTGAAGAAACGCTTATCGAAATAATTAAAGAATTCAAAAAAGAAAATCCTTCTTTGGATATGACTAAATCAGTTAGAATGAAAAATGGTGAAGAATTTTATTTAGAAGATGGAAGACGAGATAGTTCTGATCACTGGTATTTTATATACTTCTATTACCCAGATAAGAATCAGATTGTTAAGACTTGGACTAGACACAATATAAGTTGGGAAAACCCAGAAAAAGAAAAGTCGTCAAGTTTTGCGTTTGTTAGTATTAGTGAAGGTTTAACTCTTCATAATTGGAAAACAGTAAATGAAAGTTTTTTTTGGTGGAAAAACACCCCTCTTAAGGAAGAGTTTGAAAAAAGGATACTAAGCGGAATAAAAAAGAAAATAAAAGATAAGTCAAAACCATGACCAACAACGACATACTACGAAGATTACGATACCTATTTGATTATTCAGATACAAAGATAATAGATCTATTCAAATTAGCGGATAGCGATGTAACTGAGGCAGAGTTGATTGATTGGTTCAGAAAAGTAGATGATATAGATTTAGTAGAGATGACCGATAGGGAAATGGCGACATTCCTAAATGGACTTATCATAGAAAAACGTGGCAAGAGAGAAGGACCACAGCCTAAACCAGAAGACCGTTTGAACAATAATATAATCTTAAGAAAGCTGAAAATTGCTCTGGATTTGAAGTCCGACGACATCTTGGATTTGTTCGCACTAACTGATAAAAAGATAAGCCCACACGAACTTAGTTCGTTTTTCCGAAGACCGGGTCATAAATCATATCAGCCAGTTATGGATCAATACCTTCGGAATTTTCTCAATGCTCTTCAAACTAAAAGTAAAAAAGAACCTGGTAGTATTTAGCTAGAATTATCAAAACTTGCAAAATTTACAAGTTTTGATAATTTAATGCTTATATTTGTTCTATGAAAAACTATACTAATCGCAAAGAATATATTGGTAAGTTAATGGCTTACAAAGAAAAAGACCTTATAAAAGTAATAAGTGGTCTTCGTAGGTCGGGTAAAAGTACTTTGCTCGAGCTATACCGTGAAGAATTGCGAAAACTAGGAGTTGGGAAACGCCAAATACATTTTTATAATTT
>JAUHXN010000001.1 GCA_030426865.1 bacterium
TGAAATAATTGCCTTAGCCCCCCTTGTCAAAGGGGGGTTGGGGGGATTGGACAAAACAATTTGGTTTCGAGTCCTTTCAACCGAGTGAGAATACAATGCCTGAGCGGAGTTGAAGGTAAGGGGGCTACATGGTGTCGATAGATTATTGTTTTATTCTATAAATAGGAATTGGAATTCTATAAAGATCTAAGCCGATTAATTCTTCTATTTTTTTAAGTTCTATATTATTTACTTTTTGTGTTCTGTGGCATATATCTGTCCAAAACCTAGGGTACGGGTCAGAGTCAAATGAGAGTCTTTCATTACCATATTTATAAACCTCTTTTCGTCCATAAATAATATAAGTTTCACCTATCTCGAAACGAAAACCACAATCACCACTATGTCCTCTAGATGTATATATAATTAGTGTGTCAGTAGTTAAGTTTCTTTTGAAATCTGTAATAACTTCTATCTTTACCCTTTTTAAAAAATATCCATTAAAATAATTTTTTTCTATTGAATCTATAGACAAATTTTCTTTTTCTATCTTTTCAATTGTATAAGAATAAGGTCCCCATATTTCATTTATTGATAGTACATTAGATTGTATTACAATATCAGAATAATTGTAATCATCTTCAATATTACTATCCCCTATGCAAGAGCATGCATTGACAACTATATAAGAAGTTATTAAAATTATTAATATCAGTGTTAAGAATAAATATCTCATCTACACCATCCTTCCATAATCAACGACCTCGTCTATCGCTATACCTTTCTCGATACTATCTATTAGCATATCCGAATAGAAAGGTGCATACATAACGCCCTTAGTACCTAGACCATTCATTATATAGGCGTTTACTTGTACAGATGATTTGCCGATTATTGGTCGGCGGTCAAACGATGAAGGTCGTATACCAGCTTGATGGTCAATTACTTTATAGTCAAGCTCTAGGAAATCACTGAGATTGTAAAGCAACTTCTTCCTAGCTGTTTCAGTTGAGTCTTCGGTCATATCTTCCCAATCGTAAGTGCTACCAACTATGAACTGCTGATTGCCGAGCGGTATTAGCCCAGCACTTTTTGCGAACGCAAAGTCTTGCGATAAACCTGGAATTTCTAATATAAGCAATTCACCTTTGGTTGGCTTTAGTCGTAGCTCTGGGAATAGAGGATTATGAACTGCGTGGTAACCCTCGCAGTATATGACTTTCTCATACTTCTTACCGCTGAACCCAGCATAATCGGGAGTATATTCTATCTCTGAATAATCGATTTTCTTATTAATAAATGAGCCGTTTGACTCGAAATACTCGAATGATTTTTCTATATACTCGACCGTGTCTATATAGCCAGTACCAATTACTTTGCCCATACCGAATGGAGCTTTTATACCCTCGATTTTTTCTATCGGCTCTTCATCTAGAAATTGACTAACTTCGGAAACTATTGCTTTATCTATGAATCTATGTCGTTCTTCTTTCGTACTGAATACCTTGAGTTGTGGGGTATTGTGAACGAACTTAGTTCCTAATTTCTGCTCAACTTTTGGATAATAATCTTTCAGTTTTGCCATCAGAATATCTGCATTAAAACTCATAGTCAATCGTTTGAAGACAATCGGATTCCAAAATCCAGCTGCTACTTTGGTGGAATTGTACTTTGGGCAATTGTCAACTAAGTCGAAAGTTAGGTTGCGGTTTTCGAGTTGGTGAGCAAGAGTAACACCTGCTATTCCTCCACCGATTATTAAGTAGTTTTTCATATCATAGATAAAGTTTATTTTAGAATTACAATTTACGACAATTATCAAATACTATGAATCCAGAACACTCAAAACAAGAAGTTTTAATAGCATTAGAAAAATTAATCAAAAGCAGTAATGGGCGGATTGCACCGCAGGATGCTGCTGCTGCAACGGGCTATTCTACACAAGATGTAGAAGACTCACTAGCACGGCTAATGGAACTCTACAAATGCAAAGTAGAAGTAGATGAGGAAAATGCTAGACCTATTTTCAACTTCGATATACCATTCAAGAAGCGTGGTGAAAAAACATTCCAAGAAAAGCTAGCAGTAGCTCTCAACTTTTTCTGGGAAGTATTTAAGAAAATCTACAAAGTAGCAATAGGTGTTATACTGATACTCTATACGCTCATATTCGTAGTTATAATAATGGTTGCCGCTAGTCAAGGTGGAGACAAAGATAGACGGAACAATAATTCAAGTAGAATGATTTCCAATATTTTCTCAGCTATTTTCCATGGGATGCGATTTGCAGCTATTAATAAGCACTATAGCACTGCGGTTGATAGAGACAATATGCACTATCGATATTATGAGAAACCCGAACACAAAGGTAAGAAGTTCATACAGTCCGTTTACGACTTCGTTTTTGGTCCCGAAAGACCCGAATTCGACCCACTAAACGATACGAAAGAAGTAGCAACATACATAAGAGATCATTCCGATAAAATAACTTCTGCAGATATTATAAATCTATCTGGGGTTGACTACGACGAAGCAGATAGCCGATTAGCCGAGTATGCATCGAAGTTTCGTGGCAGTATAGATATAACAGAAAACGGTACAGCTGTTGCAGATTTCCGTGATTTGAGTGTAATCAGCTCAAAGCTAGAAGGCGGCAAGGTGGAATATTACATAGACGAAGTAGAACCACCTTATGAAATGACTGGCAATACATCTGGTCGTAATTTTGGGATAGGGTTTATGAATCTATTCAACCTACTAATGTCAATTGCTGTGATACAAGGAGCCGCTCAAATAGAATCTGGACTAGTTACATTCGCACTAGGTTGGTTTCCGTTAATCTTCTCAATTCTCTTCTTCCTAATACCAATAGGTAGAGCCCTAACACATAAGAGCAAAGAAGCCCAAAGAAGCAAGAACGTAGTCCGCAAAATATTAGTCGGACAGATAATAGCTGCCAATGGAGGCCCTCTGACTATGGAACAGGTCATCTCAAGAATTAACTTACAGAATCACTCTATCAAAGAAGTAGAGGAAGTGCTCAGCAAAGTAGTCCTTGACCTTCGAGGCGAGATAGTAATTGCAGAAAACGGCACTCCTATGTATAATTTCGATAGGTTGAAAAGAGAGTTGGTGGCGTAGGGATTTTTGTTATATTGTGGATTAATAAATAATAAAGTCAACTAAAATATTAAACATTCGTATAACGAAATAAGAAATTTCAATTAACTTATTAAATCCTAAGGCGATAGAAATATCATTTTAATTGATATACGAAAGTAATAATGGTAGGATATACGAATGTTCGTTTATCCAGATAGTTAGCCACTATATAAAATGACACTGCTCGATAGCATAAAAGACTTGTTCAAGGAGAAGCCAAAAGGACTTCAAGGAGAGCGTTTGAATACAATCCGTCAAATTGAAAAGCTCTACAAATTCTTGATTGATGATTTTGGCTATCAGCTTGAACTTACAACACGGACCGACAAATATCCAGGCGGACCAAAATTCTATTTCATAAAGTACACCAATAAGGACATTGACCGACAGGTCGAAATTGTGCTACACCGAAATAGCACCGTTGTATATCGACATTTAAAAAAACTAAATGACGGAATAGAACCAAGCTATAAAGACTACGAAAATTGTATCCCGTTTTATCAGCTTGACTTTTACAATGGAATTGACGACCACAACAGGTCTAATCCTTACAATCCGCCTGACTATGAATTGGCAATTTTAAAATATGGAAAGGAAACACTTCTAAATAATGTGTCAATCATTAATGGCGAAAAGTGGATTGACTATGAAAAGCTGAATGAAATGTATTTATCTCAAAAAGGATATGAAGCACCTGACGGAGAAAATTCGCTTTTCAGCGAGCTTATTGAAAAATTCCAATTCTTAACTACGGAGTTTGACTTCAGTATAATTCACAATTACAATGACTTGCCACCATTTGAACAGGATTTAGGCGGCAGTTTGGTTTATTCCAATGACAACACAGTAGTTGGATTATCAGTCGACTTGAGAGACCAGTATTTGTCGGTTTATATATTAGACAAGAAGGACTACGACCTTGACTCATTTTGGCAGAAAGGAGAAGGTATCTTTAATGGTTCAACGGGAGACAATGACCTTAAACAAGCAGTGAATCGAACGAAAAATAAAATAAATACAGTGGCTAACAATGGCTATAAAAAATAGGGCATACAAGATTGGATAACTCAGCAATGGGTCATACTTTTTGGTGAAAAAATTGATGAAATTAATCACAGGTGGCTTTTAGGTCCCTTTGGGTGCACAAATGGCATTGGTCAAAAATTTATCAATCAATTAGTAGAAAAAGAACATTTGGTTATTGATAATCAAAAAATAAACAAGGGATTAATTGAATCAATCGACCAACTAAATCTGTCTGCAAAAGAATTAAACGCATTATCTCAAGATGTTATTGACTTTTATCTAAATACATCTAATTATGACCTTCGATTAAAAGCAAAATGGAATCCATTTTTTAAAGTGTTCGGCATTTTGATAACAAAAATTTTCAGTAAAAGAATTGAGCAACTAAATGTTCCTATTCAAAACGTAGAGGATTCATCGGGATTAACGAATGAAATAATAAAACTACTAGACTCTAAAACAAATGAAGTTAGAAGAACAATATGGCTTCGAGCATTTAAATCAACAGGTCAAGTAGTTTACTCAGGTGTTTATGAAACTTGTATTATACCATCAGGCACGACATGTATCAAAGCAATTTTTCCTTTACCAAATGGAAATGCTACAGTCATTCTAAAGCCAAAAATTGGAAAAAATGGAGAACTGATTTTAATTTCCGAGGGACAAAAAATTGGAGATAGCGGGTTTTACTTTTTGCTAAAAGACTCAAAAGGTCAATTATGGACTAAGTTTATAAAATCATTTAAAGACAAGCTAGTCGTTAGAAGTGAAAACGATAGAATTACTGCCACTCAAACTTTAACTTTATGGAATTTAAGAGTTCTACAGTTTGAATATGATATACAAAAATTCCGCAATGTAAAATGAATAATAAAAAGTCAAACAGCATGATGGTAAGGATCTCTTATTAGTTAAATAAGTTACAAATATTCAAGCTCTTCGAGGTGAAATAGTAATTACAGAAAACGGCACTCCTATGTATAATTTCGATAGGTTGAAAAGAGAGTTGGTGGCGTAGGGATAAAATTTACTTACATAGATTCTTTTGATTTTCTGCGGCTTCCTTATGACCAAGAGCCTCAGCTTTTTCTAAGTCTTTACAAACCATATTTAATATTCCAATATTATACCATGTAAATGCTCTTTGAAAATATGCATCAGCAAAATCCGGGTATAACTCAATTAATTTATCAAATGTATCTTTTGATTTTCCTAAATCATCTTCTTCTCTATATAATATCCCATTATATAAGTAAGAATATTTATTTTCAGGCCAGATTTCAATACTTTTTTCTAGGTCACTATGACCTTGTTTAGAATTTTTAAATTGAGTTGCATAAAGTAGACCTCTGTTAAAATATGCATCATAGTAATTACTATCAAGTTTGATTGCTTCATTATAATTAAGTAGAGCTTTATCTTTCTCAGGTGATGAGAAAGAAGCATAACAATATCCGAGTTGAAAGTAAGAATATTTGTCATTTGGCTCAAGCTTTAAAGTTAATTCAAAAAACTCAATTGCCTTATTTATATCACCAAGTCCGAAATAACATTTTCCAATATTGAAGGAACCGTGTGAATTTTGTAAATCTGTTAATTCAAATGCTTGAATAAAATCATCAAGTGCTTTTCTATGTTGACCTAATGATAAGTAACAATGACCCCTTTGGTATAAAGCAGTTGAGTCATCTGGTACTATATCCAAAGTTTTGTTACAATACGAAATAGAACTTTCTACATCACCTATATAGAAATGTAGTAAACTAAGTTTATTATAAATATGATGATTATTCTCATCTAGTTGAAGTGCTTTGTTATATAAATCAATCGACTCCTTAAAGTTCTTTTCTTCTCTTGCTTCAGCAGCAGATGATACTAACTCTTCGAAAGTCTGACCTAATGTTGCCGATGTTATAATGAGAAATAATGCTAATAGTATTTTTGTCATAATAGTTATCAAATTTTTTTTACTTTTTAATTACCAACAAATATAATAAATCTCTTCTAATAACTAGAATCTGGGTATGATAATAGATAAATTAAAAGCTCACCAGAGTTATTTCCATTATTACAATAAAAACGGTATTTATTCTTATCTTAGTAATCTTAAATGTATAACATTTAGATAAGTTTATAAATAATAAATCAAGCGTAAAAAATGAAATTAAAATCTTATGTGCAAGGACAATGGCAAGAAGGCGAGGGCTCAGGTCAAGTATTAAAAAATGCGGTAACTGGTGAAGTAGTAGCTGAAGTAAGCTCTAAAGGTGTCGATTACAAAGGCGCAGTAGAATACGCCCGAAATGTAGGCGGTAAAAACTTACGCCAGTACACAACTCACGATCGTGCTTATATGCTACGTGATTTGGCAAAGCATTTATTGAGCAAAAAAGATTTGTTCTACCAGCTATCGTATGCTACTGGTGCAACCAAAGTTGATTCTTGGATTGACATAGAAGGTGGTATTGGTACGCTATTTACATATAGTGGTAAGGCAAGGCGTGAGATGCCAAACGAAAAATTTTACATAGATGGTAAACTAGAACATCTTTCAAGAGAAGGCACATTCCAAGGTCATCATATATGTGTACCTAAGGAAGGTGTTGCTGTTCATATCAACGCATTTAATTTTCCTTGTTGGGGTATGCTTGAGAAGATTGCTCCATCGCTAGTTGCTGGTATGCCGTGTATAGTAAAACCGGCTTCTTTGACTTCGTATCTTACAGAGCTAATGGTAAGAGAGATAATAGCATCTGGAATATTACCCGAAGGCTCGTTGCAGTTAATATCTGGCTCTGCTGGGGATATGCTTGACCACCTGGATATGCAAGATGTAGTCACTTTCACGGGTTCACATGCTACAGGAGTGAAGCTAAAATCTCATCCGAATATTATCAATAATTCGATTCCGTTTAATATGGAAGCTGACTCGCTCAACTTCTCTATGCTTGGTATAGACGCTAAGCCCGGCACTGCAGAATTCGATTTATTTGTAAAAGAAGTATCAAGAGAAATGACTGTAAAATCTGGGCAGAAATGTACTGCTATTCGTCGTACATTAGTCCCTGAGCAATATGCTGATGATGTTATCAAAGCATTGAGCGATAGACTATCAAAAACGACTATGGGTGACCCACTGCAAGAAGGCGTGAGAATGGGACCTTTGGCTGGTAGGGATCAAGTAAATGATGTAAGTGCTGCTCTGAAAAATCTTCTTGCAGACGCATCAATTGCTTACGGAGATTTGGATAATTTTGATCTAATTGGCGGTAGTAAAACGGAGGGTGCGTTCTTCCCTGCTATGTTGCTTTATTGCGATGATCCATTCAACAAGACAGCACCGCACAACATAGAGGCGTTCGGCCCTATAAGTACTGTTATGCCTTACAAGACAGTAGATGAAGCTATAGAACTAGCTAAGCTAGGTCGTGGTTCATTAGTCGGCTCTGTATTCACTGCTGACAATGAATTCGCTAAGTCAATTGCTTATGGAACTGCCGCGTACCATGGTCGTCTAATGTTCTTGAACGAAAAGTCAGCAAAAGAATCTACTGGTCACGGCTCACCTATGCCTCAGTTAGTGCACGGTGGACCGGGTAGAGCAGGTGGTGGTGAGGAACTTGGCGGTGTTCGCTCTATATTGCACTATATGCAACGTACAGCAATACAAGGTCATCCTGACACACTAACAGCTATAACTGGCGAATATCAAAAAGGATCAACTAGAACAGAAGAATTAATTCATCCGTTCAAAAAGAATTTCGAAGATTTACAAATCGGTGATAGCTTAACTACTCATAGAAGAACAGTAACAGAGACCGATATAGTAAACTTCGCTAATATTTCGGGTGACAATTTCTATGCTCATACTGATATTACTTCACTAGGTGAGGGAACGATATTCACTGGTAGAGTGGCTCACGGTTACTTTGTAATGTCGGCGGCGGCTGGTCTGTTCGTTGACCCTAAGAAAGGCCCAGTATTGGCTAACTACGGGTTGGACGAGCTTCGTTTTATTCAACCTGTGTATGTGAACGATACTATATACGTGAAGCTAACGGCAAAATCGAAACAAGACAAACAAGCGAAAGAAGATGAAATACCATCGGGTATAGTAAAGTGGGATGTAGAAGTTCTTAATCAGAATGATGAGCAAGTTGCTCAAGCCACTATCCTAACTTTGGTAGCTAAGAAGTAGTAATAAAATACTTGAATTTCAGAATCCCTCAATTGCGAAAGTGGTTGAGGGATTTTTTTATTCTCAGTATTTCTAAGTGGGAAGAAGGATCCAGGAAAAGAATTCTTTAGAGATAGTTTAAACATTTAAAATAACAAGTTTATATTTAATTCCATAATCTTAGAGTAATAGGATTTAGAATCTCAAGTTCCCCTTTAACTTTTTCTATTGGTATTATAGTCGGATTCCTAAAAGTCACTTCTTTATTTAGTTTACTATTTCTAAATGCTATTATCTCTGCAGATATAATTTCTCCGAAACTTGTTACAATTCTAACTTTTGTTTCTGGACAGTAGTATCCATTTCTTCCCTTATATTGCAAGGCATCTTTCTTAACCTCTTCTTTTAACTCGTTAGAAATTAGTTCTACTTCGAAAGTTCTACCAGGTGATTTGGCAAACAAAACATTATACGAATTATCATTATCGAAATAATACCAACAATTTATCTCTTCTGTCATTGGCTTATATATATAGGAACCAATTCCAAAAATTATTAATAACGGAATTAAAAATAATTTTTTGTAATGTCTATTAATAAATCTATACTCGTTTTTAACTGAGAACATTAGTAAAGAACTTAATAATAAAGGAATGAATGCTATTATCATTCTTTCGTAGTTATCAGGGTCATAAATCATTATAAATCCAATTGTTTCAGCACTAAATATAATCCATAAACAGGCTGAAACAAAGAAAGCCAAATCAGATTTAACGTGATTACGAACTCTCATGAAAAGTGCTAATATTGTTATTATTGTTAAAAATGGAAATTTAAGAGGAATTGAATATGTAATCATCAATCCCCACAATACCAATAATATTGAAAATATATATTTTAGATTTTTCAACTATTCCTTTATAATCTTCTTAATCTTAGTACCATTGCTGTTCTTGATATGAAAATAGTAAATGCCAGCTGCTAAATCAGAGATATCTATATTTGTATTGTTGTCTGTTAATTCAATGCTATAAACTTGTTTTCCTGTTGTATCAACTATACTAATCTCACTTGGTAAAATACGTTCTGTGAATTGAATATTTACTTCACCTTTGGTAGGGTTCGGATAAACTGAAATGCTTTCTTCTTCGGCTCTCTCATAAACCGAGGTTTCGGGGTTGTATCTGAAGACTTTCACATAACCACTTCCACTTACGTTATGCTGAACACCAGAGATAACAATCATATCTCCATCGGAATTAAAACTAGTAGAAGTTCCAAACCAATCGTTGAAAGCTTCACCAAGTAACACTTGCCCTTTTTGAACCCATTCAGTTCCAACTAAATTATATATTCTAGTTAAACCAGAATTACTATGTAACGAATCGTTATGAGGATCACCTATTGCCATAACAGAACAATCAGAATTAAAACTTACATTAAGCGGAAGATGATGAGGTTCAATACTTTCAAGTAAACTATTGCCTGTGAGAATCCAATTATTATCTATATATTTATAAGTTATAATTCTATCTGTTTTTGTTTTATCTTCTTCATTAATTACTGAATAACAAGTTATGGAATTACCTTCTGAATATAATTTGATAGACTCTAATTGAATATTTATATCATCTTCACCTATAATAGTTTCACCCATTTTAGTCCATTCTCCATTAACAAATCTATATACATCAATTTTTCCAATTCTAGGGTAATCGCTTAAATTTTCATATTTGCCAATAGCAATGGAATTGCCATCAGATGTGAAATCTACATAGTACCCGAAACCAGTATTATAACCATCCCCTATTATTTCTTTACCTATTTGTTCCCAATTCTCATTCACATATTTATATACTCTAATATTTCCCATTACATCCTTATTTCCAATACCACCTACAACTAGTGATAGACCATCTGAACTAAGTGATACAAAAAATCCTATTTGCTCAAATTCAGAATCGCCATAAATTTTTTGACCCATCTGCACCCACTTATTAGATTCTAATCTATAAACTGTTACAAGACCTGCATTTTCTTTCATTTCACTATTATAAGGTGCACCTGTTACCAGAAATTTCCCATTTGAACTAAATTCAAATTTTAAAATAGAATTACCATTAGTAGTATCACCTACTATACTTTGTCCAACTTGTTCCCATTGATTGTTTTTGAAAGTAAATACTCTAACTTGTCCAGATGCATTATTATGAAAATCAGCGGAAGCTGCAATTGTTAATCCGTCCTTGCTCATACTCACGCGTGATCCAAATGTATCACCATCATTTTCTCCAATTTGCTTATCCCCCAACTGTTCCCATTGGGCATTTACAAGAGTTGGCGTTAGTACGATAAGTATTATAATTAGTATTTTTTTCATATTTCAATAGTCCAATTCAAATCAATAGAACAAAATAGGAAAGTTCTTAACTTTTTCAAAACAAAAAAACCCCACTGTAATAACAGCAGGGTTGTAAAAAAGTAAATTTTATAAAGCGTTTACTTTTTAAGTAAATCACGGATTTCTGTCAATAATTGCTCTTCTTTAGAAGGTGGAGGAGGCGGTGCATCTACAGGCACTTCCTCTTTCTTTCTTCGCATATTCATGAACATTTTTACCATCATGAATATAGCAAAAGCAATAATTAAAAAATCTACTGCAGTTTGGATAAAATTACCATAGAAAATAGCTACTTCTGGAACAGCTGCTACTGCAGCGCCGGCTGCATCAGTCGTTTCTGCTACACCTTCTTTCAATACTATTTTCAAATCGGTGAATGAAACTCCTCCTAACAGCATACCTATCGGAGGCATTATAATATCGTTAACTAATGAGCTAACTATTTTACCAAATGCTCCACCTATGATGATACCCACTGCCATATCAATGACATTACCTTTCATCACAAACGCTTTAAAATCGTTTAGCATACACCCTCTCTAATAGTTTTACATAATAAGCTATATGTAATATATGAAATTTTTTTTATTTAACAGTAGCTGTCATACATTTATGAAAATTTTTTTCCAAAATTTCCATATTTGATTGTATTGGCTCTATTACTTTTCCATCGACTGTGAAAAATGATTCGGCGCTCATTTCTATTGACAAGTTTCTGTTAGTATTATACCAAAACCTACTATCTTCATCAATTAATGCTCCTATTTTACCTTCGTAAACAGAATTCAAAGTGTAATTACGAAGTTGACCATTTTTCCTGTAGTAACCAGTAACGACTAATGAATATCTTTGAGGTGATTTAACAAATTTATATCTCAAACTATCTTCGTATTTGTTCGCTTCTAGATCGTCCATTCTATCTAGACTGAATTCTATTTTCTTATAGTCTTCCGAATACAAAATTAGATTTTTCATTATTAACCTATTCCACGTAGGATACTCACTATCATGGAAAATACCAGTAGTATAAAAATTAGAAGGATTTTTTTTATTTGGAACAGGGTTACGGTAGTAAAGTTGATTAGAATCTGTGAAAAAATAATAATTAAGAAGTACTATGTTATCAATCCCTGTTTCTGGGTCATTTACATAGTATGTATCATTATTAACTATATTGATTACTCTATAAGAGATTGTATCGACGAATGCTTCTGGTTGTACCGATTCTTCTTCACAAGAAAATAGAAATAGTGTAATAATAATAGTTAATAAAGCTTTCATCGTATATAGTTTTTATTGGTTTGTAGGTCAATTCGGGTTTAATTTAGCAAAAGCCGTTGAGAAATTATAAATATTCTAAGGTTTAATTATCCTAAAAATGTGTTAATTTTGTAAATAATCTAAATCAAATACACTTAAACAAGATAATCATGATAGATATAAATATACTTAGAGAAAATCCAGAATTAGTTAAACAATCTGCTGAAAACAAAAATGCAAAGGTTGATATAGACAAAGCTTTGGAATTGGATGAGAATAGAAGAAAATTAATAGTAGAAGTAGAGAACCTAAAAGCTCTGAGAAACAAAGTAACACAAGAAATAGCTGACGCAAAGAAAAACAAAGTAGATGCGCAATCTAAAATAGATGAGATGCGTGTTGTATCCGGTAAAATAAAAGAATTAGATTCGCAATTAGCTGAAGTTGAATCAGACTTTAATGGATTATTACTTCAAATTCCGAATATTCACGATGAATCTGTCCCAGTTGGTAAAACAGAAAACGAAAATGTAATTACTAAAACTGTAGGCGAAACTACATCTGAAACTAAGCCAGATCACATAGAAATAGCAAAACGATTAGGAATATTAGATTTTGAGCGTGGTGCGAAAGTATCTGGTAGTGGATTTGCCTTCTATACTGGTAAAGGTGCTGCACTAGAAAGAGCATTGATTAACTTCTTTTTAGATGAAAATACATCTAGAGGCTATTATGAGATGATGACACCATTTATGGTAAACGAAGAGTCTATGCGTGGAACTGGGCAATTACCAAAGATGGCAGAGGATATGTACCACATGCAAGAGGATAATATGTATATGATACCTACTGCAGAAGTGCCGCTAACTAACTTTCATAGAGACGATATGATACCATATAGTGAATTAAACAAACAGATATGTGGTTATTCACCGTGTTTTCGTAGAGAGGCAGGGTCTTATGGCAAAGACGTCAGAGGATTCCTTAGAGTGCATCAATTCAACAAAGTTGAGTTAGTCAAATTTACAAAACCAGAAGATAGTTGGACAGAATTAGATAAAATGGTTGAAGACGTAGAGAATTTACTTTCTAAACTTGGTTTCACTTATAGACTTAATCAACTGTGTACTGGTGATACTAGCTTTGCTTCAGCTAAAACAATAGATTTGGAAGTATGGTCGGAAGGTGAACAAAATTGGCTAGAAGTATCTAGTTGTTCTAATTTCATAGACTTCCAAGCTCGTAGAGCAAACATAAGATTCAAACGAACAGCTGATAGTAAACCAGAATTCGTACATACATTGAACGGTTCTGGACTAGCTACTCCTAGAATCTTAGTAGCTCTGATAGAAAAGTATTATGATGGAGAGAAAATAAATATTCCAGAATGCCTTCATCCTTACCTTAGGTTCAAGACAATCTAGATTGTTTATTATATATTAATGTTCTTCTTTTTTAAATATAAATCTAATGTTTTTAATAAGGCGGTGGATAAGGTGTAAAATTTTTTGTTGCATCGTATTCTAATCTATAAATACCATAAGTTTGAATATACCGAAAAACTATAAAAAACGATGTAGATAATTCTGTATAAAAAAGTGGAAATGTTGGATTAATGTTAACAAACACGATGCAAATTTATTTACCCATATTTATTCCACATAAAGTTAAAATTGTGGATATATGAAATCCACAGAAATATGCATCTATGTTGAGAAAGAAACGGTTCTGTGTTTAAAATTTAGTAAGTTAAAGTTTATCAAATAATTGAATAAAAATAGTATGAAAATAGCAATATCTGCAGACCACGCTGGCTTTGAATTAAAAGAATTATTAATTAATGAGCTAAAAGAATCAGGATATGATGTAGCAGATTACGGTACAAATAGTACAGATTCGATTGACTATCCCGATTATTCTTATGTAGCTGCAAAATCTGTAGCTGAAGGTGACAATGAGTTGGGAATAATTATCTGTGGATCGGGTGTAGGTGTATCTATAACTGCAAACAAAGTTAAGGGTATAAGGGCAGCAAACTGCTTCAACTCCGAGATGGCTGCATTAGCTCGTCAGCATAATAATGCAAATGTAATATGCTTAGGCGCTAGGTTTTTAACTACAGAACAAGCTACAGAAATGGTTAATATATTTCTTACTACCGAGTTTGAAGGTGGTCGCCACCAAAGAAGAGTAGATAAGATTCACAGTTTGACTGGTTGTTAATACTCTGTATATCAGCCAATCTATTAAACATAAAAAGTCCATCTAGTCAGATGGGCATAATTAATAAAAATATTGCATTTATTACAGCTTTTAAAATAATTTAAGATTACTCTACAAACACTTTGAATAATTTGTTTTTATATTTGTTGCTTATGCTTAGATAATACAAACCATTAGCAATATTATTGATATCAAATGTATTGAAATATACCTCAGTATTTTTCTCTATTACAATTCTCTTAACTACTCTACCCATATAATCTATTAATTCTAAATCGTAAATACCTCGGAAATCTCCACTACTTTCAAAAGTAATGTTCTTCGCAGATATAGTTATATTTGCGTCACTTTCTATAATAAAATCAATTTGTCTATATTCTTGAACACAGATTTCATTTGTAATCAAAGACCCATTCTCAATTTCAAAGTTATAATTTGTTGTGGTATCTAAAACTATTATTGCTGTAGAATCAATATTAGCTAACAAAACGGTACCAATCAAACTTCCAATTTTAACTCTACTATTTGTTACTAATTGATTTTCTTTATATCTGAATCTAACATTGGTATTCTCGCTATCTTCCCATTTATTCATCAGATTTATACCTTCAACTCTTTCTATATAATACTTACTTTTAAGAAGGGAAATAGTTGCTTCAAAACTTAAACTGTCTATATTTTCTAAACAAGAAGTTGTTAAATAGATAGGGATTTCAAAATTTCTTTCTCCTATATTTGCTTTCAAATGCGGAATTTCCAATCTGAATGACGAACTTTTGATATTGATTTTTATCGGTATCTCAATCACTTTGTAGCATTCTGAATAAATAAAGATTTCTAACGTATCATTTATTATTCCAACATATGAATTATCGAAGATTAAGTTTATATTTTTATTGAAACTTCCATTAATATAAGCACCAATTAGAGCTGGTTCATTCGTAACAGTGATTTGGTTTCCTTTCCGAAATTTCACACTATCGACTCTTAGTTCAAAATCTGATTTAATTGGAAAAATAATAGATTCTATTTGTTGTATTCCGCGGCATACTGTTATTTCAGAAGTTGTATCTGCATTAAATTCAATTTTTGGAATCTCTATTCTATATTCAGTAATGCCACTACAGCCGCTGTTTGAAGATACTTCTACATTCAATAATCCTAGTTGTGTTACAATAACAGTGTCTTCATTACCCAATTGAGTTTTGGTATTTGTTATTGGGTCAGTTATAAACCAATTATAATTATCGTATTTTTCTTTAGTTGTGAACTTTATCTCTTCAAAAGGATTGCTACATAGGTTCAATTCTTGTGGGCTTACTAATACAATTTCTGGGGTATAGCCATCATATACTTCAATCTCAAATGTGTCATTGAAAATTTGGTTACAACTTCTGAAATTATAGAAGTAAGATCCAGCATCATCTTTGCTGATTATGTCGAACAGCAAATCTTTTGAATATACTCTTTCGCCATTAGACTTTACCCAAGTATGATCACCGCAAGGGTCATCTATTCCTTCGACAATGGCTTGGCTATTTACACAAAATTGTAGCTTATCGAGTAATCGGTCAAACACTGTATAAGGTTGTGGCTCAGCAAGAAAGTTCGTAGGTATATTCTGAAAATGTGGTGCATTAATCCTATTATCTGTCAAAGCCAACCCCAAATGTTGGTAACCCACATAGGGGGCTTCAGAATTTGGACAATTAATTACTCCGAGAAAAGTACTGTCCTTCCTACCCGTGTAATTGTATAGATATTTTATATATAATCGATTATTGGGTGCCAATTGGAATTCCCAAAACAAACAATCAGCACAAGAGGATTCTGAACTCCATATTATTTTCATTGAGTTAAGAAAAAAATCTTTATCACCCCAATTTTTTAAATCGAACTGATGAATTATATGTTTTTGATACCCACTTTGTGTATAAAACTTCGTGCCATCTTGAGAAAAATCAAACCTACCTCGAATGCTGTAATTCAACTCTTTATCAAGCTCTAAATCAAATAATTTTGTTACCTCGCCATTTGAGTTGTCGAAGTCAAAGAATTTGAACTTACATGCGTGATGGTTCATTATCAACTTATCTCCTTGGGGTGAGAACTTAACAAGAAAGCCAGCAAATAAACTTTGTTCATTTAAAGTGTCTAAATTGTCAAAAGTTTTTTTAATAATTCGTTCGTCTGCGAAAAGTTGAGTTATATGAATGAAGTTTGGGTTTGAAATTAAAGTAGCTAAATAATAACTTTTTTTGTCTTGACTAATAGTAGCGGTGAGTAAATATCTCGACATATCTTTCTCTATCAGTGTCTCTGTTTTAATAGTTGTACTACCAGAACTATTATCTATTTTTATATAATTAAGTGTACCAGTTTTCTCATAGTCTATTGCAGAGACATAAACATAATAATAAATATCATCTGAATAGAATGGTAATACTATAGATTCAATACCAGTTCTTGCCTCCTGATTATCAAAATTATGCTCGAATAATACTACATCATTACTATCACGAATTACAATTTTCTTATCGTAGTTATCAAAACTAAAAAGTAAATCGCCATTTTCATCAGTTAAAACATCAGTATTCTGATATCCAATTTCTTTTTTTGAATCGTCTGTTTTGATTTCATATTGGCATTCTTCTTTTCCAAATTCAATCTGTGTTTCCCTATCGAATTGCCATATTGAAAACGGTTTGGATGAAAATAGATTAATTGAATTTAAAAAGAGTAAAGTAATAATTAGAGATTTCATAACTTTTCCTGCTAACTTTTAATATTGTATTTTCATATTAAAAGATAAGGATGAAAATAGTTACATAAAAGGTGGAAATATTAGTTTAAGTCCTATGGCACATTGAAACAAAAATGGGTTAGTAATATACTAACCCATTAGATATTGTTTCTCAATTTATTCTTTCACAAGCTTAATAGTCTTGATACCACTTTCAGAAACCAATCTACAATAGTAAGTTCCACTAGGGTACTTAGACCCATCTAGATTAACGCTGAATGTACCTACACCATAGTCTTTAGTATTGATAAAATCGAATCTTCTACCTGTGATATCCACTACTTCTATAGAGAATGATTCTGGCTTATCGAGGTTAAACTCGAAGTTCATCACGTTCTTGAATGGATTTGGTCCATATTCAACGTTGTTGATTAGAAATTTGCTGTCAACATTGTTAGTACCTTGAGGTACTATTATTCCAGCTACCCAATCACTAAAATGGTCTGTATTGCCACATAAGACCGTATTGTCGTTCTTATTATGAACAGAAGGGTACTGTGGCTTCCATTCGTCGTTTTCGTCCTCTCTCCAGCACATTCCGATTAAATTAGGTAATTCTGGAATTAATTTCTCATATTGTGCTCTCAATTGGAAAATCAAATCAACACTAAAATCCTTGTTAATTCCACTTGATTTCAATGTCCACATCCTCGAACCAGAAAGTTCAATTATTCTCTTATCAGTGAATGTGTGTTTTTTCTGATCAATTGACATTTTAGATTTGTATGTAAAGCCCAGCTCAGCACCGTCAACCCCTTGTACTAGTACATCAGTCCCTTTGAATTTGATTTCTTGTTCAATATCGTTAATAGTTCCATTAGCAACTACAGTAATTGTTGGACATTGTAGAGTATCGATTTCTTTTTGCTGTTCTATTACCCAATCATAAGCTTCACCAAAATCAACATGATCGTCATTATTTTCATCAGCATCTGATTCACCATAGCATTTCAAGAAATGGTGAGAAAATAATCCATAACCTTTTAGTTCATCTTCTGAAGGTCCCGCATACTCAGTATTTGCTAATTTCTTTTCATTGGCAGAAGTAACTACTGTGATATCAGAATCTTCGAATTGATCATCTTTTATGGCTTGTTTTGCCAAACCAGAGAAACAAGCATCTATAACAACGCAATTGTCATCTGCACCTATATCGCTTAGTTTTTTCATCAGATCATCGTAGCTGAGCCAATCGGAAGTACTATCTCCTGTACACATTTTTCCATCATTGCTTCCGTGACCTGTGTAATAGAAATAGACCTTTTTGTATTTACCTACCATACCTTCTAATATCGCGCATATACTATCCTTACCTATTCCTTTCTCTTGTCTTATATTATCGTCACCTAGTTGAGCGCCTAATTTTTCACTAGTTAAGTTTTCCGCAAAGTCCTTTATATCACATTCAAAAGCTTCTTGTTGTCTAGCTTTTTTCTTATCTAAACCAGAAACCAAGATAGCACAAACGGAATCTTTACTTTCCCCTTCCACATTCTCTGTAATAGTACTTGGTACTTCGGGTCCAGAAGGATTATCTTTAGAACCATGTAACTGAACATCATCAGGAAAGCGTTTATCGCCAGTTTTACTTTCTAATACTGGGTACCAATTTGCATCTGTGGTGTTAAACTCTTCAGTCACAGGATTGTAAGTAAACAAAATAGTAGGATGTTCGAATCTACTCAGAGGCTGCAAGTCAATCCAACCTACATACATTGGGTCAGTTATCGGTATTAAAAGCTCTGGTTGGTGCAAAGGATACATAAACCAATCTGCTGGAATAGGGATTGGGTCATAATATACTCTTACGTTCAATGGGTCAGAATCATAATATGATTGTGTTAGCGATTTTAATATAGCTTCAATATCTAATGAGGTAGTATCACGAGTATCATCGACAAAACCTTGTGGGTTTTGAGTTGTATTTATACTATCGCTACCATAAGTTGGGTTTTGATTTCTTACCCAATCAAATGCTTCTTGGAAAGTGATAATCGAGTCCTTATCCTTATTGGCTAATGAATCTGTACTACATAACACAAAATTACGAGTGAAGTAACCTTGGCACCATCTATTAGTTGTGTCAGTTGTTGATCTGTACCACACGTTTTTAGATGTTTTAGTAGAATCAGAAGCGGTGAATACACTTACTTTTCGTTTGCCTCTTGTAGTGTCATTTTTGGCAGCAGATACTGCTAATCCAGAATAACAAGCATCGAGTACCACAGTTATATCAGAGGCCTTCGTGCAGTAAAGTTCCATAAATAATTCTTGATATGATAGCCAATGTTGCGAAGAGTCATTTGTACATATTTTTCCAGATTTAGAACCATGTCCAGCATAGAAGAAATATATTTTGCTATAATTCTCTTTCAATTTTTTTATTGCAGCTATTATTTCTGCTTTGGTTGCTTTATCTAGAACTTCTACATTTCCATCACCTAATTCTTCACCAACATTATTTTTCTGTAAGAACCATTTTATCCAATCTCTATCATAGTCAAAAGCACCTTGCATAGTAGAGTCGTTTCCAGTTACTATTATAGCACATACAGAATCTTGAGTTGGATTAGGAACTGGTCCCGTTATATCCAATGGCGGTAATGGTGGTGGCAAAAATATAGGAGGTTCACCGATTAATATTGGTGGTGGAATAAGTGCAAAAGGATCTGGATGCCACGTATTACCATCAATTACTGGAAACCAATTAACATCTTCTATTATCGGTTGATTAATATCATCACCAAAGAAGAGATATTGTACCGGTTTGGAATATTTACTTTGTGGATCCCAATCTAACATTATGAACCACGAATCGTCTACAAGAGTTGTACTATACTCATCGGTATCGAATGTTACTATATCCGTACCTGCAGGTAGTAAAGTAGGGTAAGCATATCCTAATATCTTAGTGAGATCTAACTCACCATAATTTTCATTCAAATAGTCAGTTAACCAATTTTTAATTGACTCTAATGTAATTCGCGAATCAGCAGTAAAAGATTGAGGATTTTGTCTTTTATTGAGTGAATCAGAACCAAACGTTGGATTTTGTTTCCTTGCCCAATCGAAAGCTTCTTTGAATGAAATAACGGTATCCTTGTCTGTGTTTGCCAAAGTGTCTTTACTACATTGGGTTATAGCTCTGGTAAAGAAACTCTCACACCATTTTACATTAGTATCGGCAGTTAGATGATACCAAACTACTCTTGATGTTTTGTTGCTATCGGATGAAGTAAAAACTTCAACTTTCTTTCCTTTCTTATCCTTATTGTCTTCGGCTGCTTTTAGAGCAGTACCAGCATAACAAGCATCTACCACAACTACTATTTCTGTTGCGTCTGTTCCAAATAGATCCTTGAACAGTTCATCATAAGTCATCCAATTTTTAGACGAGTCATTGGTACACATTCGCCCATCTTTGGCTCCGTGACCTGTGTAATAGAAGTATATTTTTTTATAGTTCTTCTTAAGCTCCTCTATGGCAGCTTTTATCTCAGCTTTTGTACCACCATTCAGACACTTTACATTATCATCAGAAAGTTCTTGCCCGTTACCATTCTTTTGAAGTATCCAGAGCAAATTCTTCTTGTCGTAGTCTAATGCAGATTGCAATACAGAATCTTTTCCAGTGACTATTATAGCACAAACCGAATCTGTCTTTTCTGTTGGAACTGGTACCTCGTAATCTATCTCTATAGTTTGAGAGAGAAATAGTGGTGGATCACCGAAAATAATTCCATCAGGATTAAATGGGTCAGGAACCCATAACCAATCATCTACGTAAGGATACCAATTAACATCGTGAAAAATATGATCTTGACCTTCACTTAGTATCATATAAGTTACTGGCTTCTGGTATTTGGAAACAATATCCCAATCAAGTAATACTAACCAAGAATCATATTCTAATGTAGTTGTAAATTCTTCGGTATCAAATGTTGTTAATACAGTCCCAGCTGGGTAAAAATCCATTCCCATATAAGCATGTGTACTTTGAAGCTCCATTTGAGAAAAGTTCTCTGTCAAATACTGATCTACTTGACCAATTACAAAGTCCCTGTCGAATGGAGGTAAAAGGAAAAACTGATGTTCTCCATAATTGTTAGTTAAGTTTTCATCGAATTCTTGTTGAGTATCGAACGCTAATACATACTCAGTATTAGGGTCCAAATTTAGATAGTCTAACGGGCCAAAATTAACTTGTGTTGTTTCACCCGCTTCAAGTGAATCTAAAGCTTCCTGCCTTTGGTCCATTACTTGTTGGTCACTTGTTCTAATCAATGTCATCTGAAATTGAATCTGATAAACGCTGAAATTTGTATTCAGATTTTCATATTCAACTACTATATCTTCTTGATTTCCGTGATGCAATTCATCAGGAAAGAAAGCAAATTTGAAACTCAGATCTCCAGCAGTAGAAATATTGAGAGAAAATAGCATAATTGCTAGAAGAGTAAATACCGTTCTCATAACACACCTCGAAATATATTTTAGACATTGGCACTTCCAAAGTATATTTTTTTTATAACATTTGCAAACTTTAGAATCTATATCTACTTGATAAATAGAGATATACGGAGCTGTATCGCTTTATAATAGGGAGTTTGTAAGAATTTTGTTAAGTTAGAAAAAAAAAGGATTTGCAATGCAGCTTACTAAATTGATAGAGAACTTAGATTATATAGAAGTAATTGGAAATATTGATATTACAATAAATAGTATTCAGTTTGATAGTAGAAAAATAGAAGATGGAGATGTATTTGTAGCTGTCAGAGGTACAGAGTCGGACGGTCACGATTATATAGAATCAGCTGTTAGTTTCGGTGCTAAAGTGATTATTTGCGAAGAAAAACCAAAAATTTTATATGATAATGTTACATTTATAATAGTAGAAAAAGCAAGAAAAGCATTAGCAAGAATAAGTGCAAACTACTACCATAATCCTTCTAACGAAGTACGTATAGTTGGAGTAACTGGAACTAACGGTAAAACAACAGTAACATTTCTCATCAGTAAACTTCTTGGTAAACTCGGATATAAGTCTGCTATTATAGGCACCACAGGTATTTATATAGGTGATGAAAAATTAGATGCTACTCATACTACTCCTGATCCAATTAATACGAACAAAGTACTACGCGAAGTAGCCGACAAGGGTATAGAATATGTAGTTATGGAAGTTTCTTCGCACGCATTGGAGCAAAACAGAGCCGATTATATTGACTTTGATTTGGCAATATTTACTAATATAACACATGATCATCTCGATTATCATCGAACATTTGAAGCTTATTCAGAGGCTAAGAAGTTGCTCTTTGATAATTTGAAAAGCTCTGCTAATGCAATAGTAAATGTGGACGATGCTGGATATAAAGTAATGATAGATGATACGCAAGCCAAAGTTTCAAAAGTAGGTTGGGATGTTGATGCAGATTACAAGATAATGAATGAGGAGTTTGATCACACAGGTAGCAATTTTATTATAGAAGATAGTGGAACCGAAATAAAAATCCACTCACCTTTAGTAGCTCAATTCAACATAATTAACCTCTCACTTTCATTAGTTGCAGTTTCTAAACTTTGTGAAGTAGATTTGAATAAACTCACTAGCGATTTGTCTTATATATCTTCTGCTCCAGGTAGAATGGAGCGAGTACCATTGGTCAATGGAGCAATAGCAATTATAGATTATGCACATACTCCAGATGCATTAGAGAAAGCAGGAAAAGCATGCAAAGAGCTTATAGTGGGTGATGCTAAGCTACTGATAGTGTTCGGTTGCGGAGGTGATAGAGATAAAACTAAGCGTCCTCTAATGGCTGCCGCTTCAGAGAAATATGCCGATAAAGTAATAGTAACAGACGACAACCCTCGTACTGAAGAAAGAGATAAAATATTCGAAGACATTGAAAAAGGGTTTACTAAACCCGGAAGTTATATGATAATAAAAGATAGAGCTGAAGCTATAAAAGATGCCGTTCGAATATCTAATTCGGGTGACATAATACTAATAGCTGGGAAAGGCCACGAAGATTATCAAATAATAGGAACACAGAAAATCCACTTCAATGATAAAGAGGTAGTACTTAACGTCAGAATTTGAAGTTGAGAAAATAATCTACAACTTCTTCAAATCCTTATGAGTGTATTCGTTTTCTGTGTTGCCAGTATTGAGAGTGCTTATTGGCTCAAAAAGTAACACATGAGCTTCTTCTTCGGATATTGGGCTATGATCTATTCCCTTCGGTATTACTATGAATTCACCCTCACCAATAGTCTTAGTGGTATCTTCGAATTCTATTTGTATCTCACCTTTGATGACTAAGAACATCTCGTCTTCGTCGTTGTGTTTGTGCATAGGGAATTTCCCTTTGAACTTCGCGGCTTTTACGTGCTGACCGTTCAGCTCGCCAACTATGTGGGGTTGCCAATACTCTTTTATCTGTGAGAAGATTTCATTTAGCTTTTTAACTTCTATCATTTTCTACCTCTTTATTGTACCCAATTGTGATATACCCAAGTCACCCAATAGTCATAATTATAATACGGCTCATACTCGAAAACCTGTGGCTCTGTTATCTGTTCGAGAGTACCGTCGTAGTAATTCCAAATATATAACCGCTTTGCTGTGAAATGCTCCGCTCTATTGTAGAAGAAATTCTTGTCTATTTTCTTAGCTTCTTCTTCTAATCCGTAACCTTGATATAAAAACTCACCGTCCCAATATATTTGGTAATGTTCGCCACTAACGGGATGTACTACTCCCCTTCCCACTACAAATTTAGCATCTGTAGCTCTGACTAATTCATCGCCTTCGTAGAATGATTTACCGTATCGCATCTGATTTTTGATAGACCACGGTGCATCGAATTGTGAAATCCTCTGATGGCGGAATGGTGCTACTATCACGACCATATCATTTGTATCTAAGTGAGCAACTTGCTCCGCTGGGAATTTCATTATCACATCTTTTTGTTCACTCTCAGCTTCTATCCAATCGAATTTATTCACTAATAATGCAGCAAAAGAAAGAGTGAATAATGTAAAAGCTATTCTGGTTTTCATAGCTCTGCTAATGCTATTAAGCTGTGCTATTTTGGCTGCGATTATCACTACGATTAGAGGTATATAGAACGAGGCTACGAACATAGTCCTACTCCGAGAACCCATGCCCCACATAGTATAGCCAGCAGCAGAGTACAAGAAAAAACCAGCGAAAATACCAGATGCTAATAGTAGTAATATCTTAAATTTCTTAGTGCGGAATAGCGGTTTTAATCCACCAGCGTTTCTCTTCAGCTTTATAATAAAATAGATTATAGTAGGAACAAATACCGCCAAAGCTAATAATTCAAAAACCCCGAAGCTAGCTATTAGCACATAAGGGAATGATACTATGTTGACTACCAACGTTTGCAAGAAATATGGGTTAATAACTTTGTTAATAACTGCGTCGAATATAGAAGGTGCTATTCTATTCCAAATGACTGTCATTGCTACTATCACTGAGAGTATTATGAAATGGTTTATGAGTACTTTTTTGTCAATTCCTTTCTCTTTGATAAATAGCCAAGCTATAGCAATGAATATGAAATACTGGAAGAAAAAGCTCTCATAAGTTAGCACCGAAAGCAAATAGAATAACCCCACCTTCGCAAAGCTATGCTTTCCTAATCGGAGCCCACGAAAAAGATAGTAAAGTGATAGTGAAAAGAAGATAAAAGATATTAGATTAATAGAGCTAGAAAACCACGCAGTTACTCCCAAAGTCCAAGGGGAAACCAGCCAGATGAGCGCCGTAAGAGCTGCAACCATACTCGCCTTTCGAATAGATAGAAACTCAAAGAACTCCCTTGTAAATAAGTAGTATGAGTACAAAGCAGCGAGTATCCAACTGAGCATAAATGTATGCACAAGCGCAATATTATGCCCACAAATAGAGTTCACCAAATAGAACATAATGCCTGACATTGGCCTATTGGCATATACGGTCATAAAGTGGGTCAATCTATCGAGCGAGAACGGAGCTGATATATTCGGTGTTTCGGTGAAATAGCTAATCAGAAATACCCAATCATCTGAATACATACCGGCGAAAAATGGCTGCCAAATATATATAAACACGAAGAAGACAATTACTATCGAAAATGGATGATTTTCTATATATGATTTAATATTCAAATAAGTAGATCTTAGCTTGTTGGTATCAAAAAAAGCAATTTAATCAATAGTTCGCAAATAGGAGCCAAGGTGTAGATTAGTATAATTGATAAGGGATGTGTAACTTTCTTTATCCTTATGTGTTTATTGTTCTATATGTCTTTTAAATTGCAATGAAAATAGCAGTATTACTAATTTTTTGAGGATTTTTTATGAAACGGGTTCTACTATTTCCACTTTTGTTGCTGTTTGCATTTACAGCCTATTCTTACTCACCACCTGACTCATGTTTAAAAATCTATGATATACCAGAGGATGAAACATTTGAAAATCCTTATAATGTCCGAGTAGATAGTTGCAACGGCTCAGGTACATTTGGTGAGTTTTATGCTAAAGGTTATTTTTCTGTTAAATTTGACTACAATATTATACCAAGATCAGGATTATTTCCTGAGGATACTTTAATTGAGTATGGTATAGGTGATATTGATACAATTTATAATGATGCAATAATTGAATTCCAAAATCTTGAGACTCAGTATGGTTCTTTTAAATTCATAGAAGAAAAACCTCACCTCCCTGACACTACTACTTTACTTTCTAGAAAATTATCTATTAACTTTGATAATTTTGTTAATATAGATTCTGCTGACAATTCAATCGACAATATTAATATTGTTTCGTCAGTTGGATTTGCACACTGGTTTAGAGTTCTTTCAAACATTGAAACTGAAGACCATAACCTTAGCATCTACCCAAATCCAGCGAAGGAAGAAATAAACATAAACTACGACAAGATGATTAATTCAATAGAAATACTTGACCTAAATGGAAAGGAAATATTATCAAATAAAGACCTAGCTCCTCAGATGGAACAGAGTATTAAAATAGATTATTTGAATGCGGGTACTTACTTCATCAGGATAAATGATAACGTATATAAGCGATTTGTTAAAGAGTAACCAGAGGAAACTATGAAAAAAATATTACTAATCTTAGCACTTATTGCTTTCTGGGGATGCGATGAAAACACTCCCACTAAAAACGAAGTTAAAGAAAATCTTGATAAAAAATACACATTAGAAGAACTCGAAAGTGACCCCAATTGGGTGGAGATAACTGATATTGATACTTTAGATATACCATGTATCTGGTATGATTTATATGAAATGGGTAAACTGATAAGGACTGATGCCGAATTTAAAAATTTGTATAATGAGTCCAAAGCTTTAACTAAACATTCTGAATTACCATGTGAAAACGATACTAATTATATGGATGTGGATTATTCCAATAGGGGTTTAATACTATTCGAGTTTGGTCCAATTGGGGGTAGTCCATTGTTCAAAAGGAAAATTTTTAAAAATTCGAATTTGAATCAATTTAGGTATGTACTTGAAATAACCATTAGAAGTGCATCAAAAGTAGGTTATAATTTTACAGAAGCGATCTCTTTACCTAAAATTTCTAAGGATACGGAGATGATATTTGACACATTAAGAAATTATGGTGAGTGGATAGAATGAAAAACCTAATACTAATCCTAGCACTTATTGCTTTCTTGGGGTGCGATGAGAACGTATCTACAGTTAATATATATCAAGAATATATTGATAAAGAATACACAATAGAAGAACTCGAAAGTGACCCAAATTGGGTTGAGATAACCGATATTGATACCATAAAATCTCCTTGCATTGATTGGGAACTTTATGAAATGGGCAGGGTATTTAGAGATAGAGAGAGTTTGGAGAAATTAGTTCTTTTATACGACACTACAAGTGTTTTCTACAAGAATGATTTATGTGAGAAAAATATAGACTTGTATAACATTGACTATAATAAAAGCGATGTTATTCTTTTCAATTGTGGTATTGGAGGAGGTCAGCCTATCACTATTCGCAGAATATTTAGAAACGATAAATACAAAGTAATCTATTATTACCTCAGTGTAGAACCAACATCAGGAACTTTTGAATATATAGTATATGGCGATGCTATTGTAATTGATAAGATTCCATCAAACTACACATTTGTGTCTGATACTGTCTTCATTTATGATCGAATTATGACCGAGTAAGAAAGTCTCACTTCCCTCTAGTTCGGAATATAATATCCCAGAGTGGTGAGCTAACTCCGTAGCCCTCGTGTGGCTCTACGTAGTGGTGCTTCATGTGGTGTAGTTTTATCTTCTTGAAAATACTACTTTTGAAAGAGAAATGATGCATAGCATAATGCCCAATATCATATACCAAATAACCTAGCAAGAAACCTGCGAAATAAGGGTATAAGCTTGGTACAGGTATCAATAAATAAAAGAAAAGGAAAAATGCACTAGCAAATATTAAGCTCAGACCCGGTGGTAGTACTAGTCTTTTAGCGTCCTGAGGATAATCGTGGTGTACTCCGTGCATCAGCCAATGGAAACGTTTCCCCCAATCGGTCTTCGGTTCATAGTGGAAGACAAATCTATGCATAAAATACTCTGCAAATGTCCAAACAAATAAACCGAGCAGAAACATAAGTACAGATGAACCTAAGCTCAAATCATTGCTAAACCCTAAGTACAGAAAGTATGAGATAATAGGTACGTAAACAAAAATTGGCAATGTCCAGTGCGTTTTAGACAATGCTTCGATTATGTCCCATTTGAACATTCGTACCGATTCGTTCTTATTTGATATGAAGTGTTTCTCTTTCATTGCCTACTAAGCCGTACTAACAGAGTAATTGTTGCAATCTAATAAATTTTGAAATTTAGTTCAAATGCTATTTCTAGATTACTTTATCAATTCGTTTATTATTTTTACTGAATCTATACCTTCAGCTTCAGCGTTGAAGTTTGTTACTATTCTGTGTTGAAGTACAGATACAGCTACTTCTTTTACGTCAGCTATTTCTGGGGAAGAGTTACCTTTTATACCAGCTCTTGATTTGGCACCAAGTACTAAGTATTGACTAGCACGCGGTCCAGCACCATAGCTAATGTATTTCTTAACTAATTCGGAATCAGTATAATCTGGTCGAGTACTTCGCACTAGATTTACAGCATACTCTACTACATTGTCCGCGACAGGAATACGACGTATTAGGTTTTGGAATTCGATAATCTTGTCTGCGCCTATCACCTGATTGATAACAGCTTTAGTCTCAATAGTAGTAGATTTTACGATCTCTACTTCTTCTTTTAGAGAAGGGTAATCAAGCTTTATGTTAAACATAAATCTGTCTAATTGTGCTTCCGGTAGTGGGTAAGTCCCCTCTTGCTCTATCGGGTTTTGAGTAGCTAAAACGAAAAATGGCTCTTGCAAGCTCAGAGTTTTCCCTGCTGCCGTTACCTCATGCTCTTGCATGGCTTCTAGCAGAGCGGCCTGAGTTTTAGGAGGAGTTCTGTTTATCTCATCGGCTAATACGATATTCGAGAATATAGGCCCTTTTACGAATCTGAAAGTTTTCTTTCCAGTTGACAAATCATCTTCTATCACCTCAGTACCAGTAATATCACCAGGCATTAGGTCTGGAGTAAATTGGATACGTGAGAAATCTAAGTGTAATGATTCGGCTAGTGTACGGATAAGCAATGTTTTCGCTAATCCCGGTACGCCTACCAAAAGACAATTACCTTTAGCAAATAGTGATATTAGTAGCTCTTCGACTACTTTATCTTGACCAATAATTACTTTCGCAACTTCACTTTTTACTTTATTTATCGATTCTGAAAGCTCTTTTAGAAGCTCGATATCATTTGCCATATTCTTTATCTGATTATCATATTAAAATACATATTACGAATGGTATTAGTTATTGTTTTCGTAACGTCCTAAAATCTTACCTTCTTTGTCCAATATATCGTATCTATCGAAGTATCCATCGAATTGATCGACTAGCTTTTTCTCGTTCCCAGCTATTGCTATAGATAGCCCTTCGGGTTTGAATAGGTCTATCTGAGTGCTGAATAATTCGTCGCTTCTTATATTTTTTATTTTTCTATAAAATTGATTGTAATAGTCATCATCCAAATCATTGAGAGCTATCGTAGTCAGCATTTTTGAGATTTGCTTGTGGCTCTCTGCACTACGAAGAAAACTGCCTAAGTAATAATTCTTTGCTCTTTGAAGCTCATCCTCTTCTAGCATCTCATTCGATATTTTTGACATCTCTTCTAATATATCGCTAACTACTTCTCTAGTTTTATCTAGATTAACGGAAGTCGAAACCCCCAATAGACCCGTATGAACAGCCGAACTAATAGAGGAATGTACTCCATAAGTCAATCCCTTTTGTTCACGGATCAAGTGATTCAATCTAGAAAGAAAATAGCCACCAAATATAACATTGATTAAGCTGAGCCCAGCATAGTTCTCGTGTTTGATATTTATAGTGGGTTTACCAACGCTGATAACGGATTGCGAACTTGAGTTGAAGTTTACTATAACCAGTTTGTTTTGTTCACGTACGAGTATATTGTCAACTTCTTCATTGTCTATATCATCTGCCATTTGATTGACTAACTGATTAGCATACTTCAGTGCTGTTTCTTCACGCATATTGCCAGTTGCAACTATCGAGATTTTAGAACCATAAATATACGATTCCCAACAGTTTTTTATATTTCTACGTGTGAATTCCTCTATTTCATCACTATATCCGTATTCGGGATTACCATAGGGGTGCTCACGGAAAAGCGACGCCATCATAGCAGTAGTGCTTAGGTAGTTGGAGTCAGCTTCTTCCTGTTCTTTTGCAGATTTGAATTTTCTGATTGTTTTATCAATTTCCAGTTCATCAAACTTTGGATTGAATAAAGCATCTTTAAGCAATTCAAAAGCTGTGTCGAACACTTCTTTTAAGCAATCTAATTTACAGACAGCATAATCTTTGCTTTCAGTAAAGTTAAGCGATGCTCCTAGATAATCTAGTTCTGTTGCGAAATCGAGTGCAGTTTTGCTTTCAGTACCTGCAGAAAGTAACTCGAACATAATTTTAGAGATTCCAGAGTATTCTTCTTCAGAGGTTCCTTTGTGAAATATAATCTTGAAAGAGACTAAAGGATGATTATTGCTATAAAAATGCAACAACTGTGAGTCATTGATAATATTAATTCTCTTCGTATCAGGAGCTAAAAAAGCAGGAATGTCAGTACTAGCAGGCGGTACAGACCAATCAATTGTTTTATTATTTAAGTCATTCATAGTCGCACAAATTACGAATTATTTTCCCTAAACTCATTAACTAAATAAATAAATTCGCTCATAACTATTGCTGTGGCTCCCCATAGTGGTACGCTGTGGTGCACATCCCAATATGGATATGCGAATGGTTTACCATTATAAACAGTGTTCTTAGTTTTCAATTTTTCATCACTTAAGAAGCTCTCCAAGGGTACATAGAACGCTTCTTCAACTTCATCGGGGTTTAATAGCAAATCTATATTACTAGGTATTTTGCCAATTATGGGTTGGATTATATTATTAGAAGGGGGTACATATAGTCCGGACATTCGCCCCATGAGCTGGATTTTACTACTGCTTATGCCTACTTCTTCTTCAGTTTCTCGAAGAGCCGTTTGCTCATAGGTCTCGCCTTCATCTGCTCTACCACCGGGGAAAGAGATTTGTCCGCTATGTTTGCGTAACTTGCTACTTCTTAGTGTGAACAAAAGTTCCATTTGTTCGTTTATGAGTAGGAGAACTGCGCTTTTTTTTGCGTCAGTTCTTGGTATATTATTATTTAATCGCTCCAAATCTCCGAATGGTGCCATTTTGATGTGAGCCTTCGCTCCCGGCAAATCAGCTTTGAGTCGGTTATTCAAGAAATCGAAAAATTTTATTTGATCAGTTATCATAATTATGTCTGTAAACGAAAATATATTTGAATTAGTGAAGCATATACCAATTGGCAAAGTAACAACTTATGGTGCAATTGCCAAAGCGATTGGATTGCAATCATCTGCAAGATATGTAGGATGGGCACTCAATAGTACCAAATTGTCAGGTGAAATACCTGCACATAGAGTTGTAAATAGGTTGGGTGAGCTGACAGGAAAAATGCACTTCCCAACTCCTACCTATATGCGAGAGTTACTAGAATCGGAAGGGATAGAGTTTATAAATGATAATGTAAATATGAAAAAGCATTTATGGATTCCACCATTAATTAATTAGGTGTGAATATCTTATGTTTTTTCTGTGAACTATTATTTGATTATATTTGTTTTTTAAAATTGAAACAGAAGATTAGGAAAAGAGGTAAAAGTGGATTTATTCGAAAAAGCATATCATTTTCATGTGGCGGATGAAGCAAAAGAAAAGGGTATTTATCCTTACTTTAGAGCTGTAGAAGAGAATGAAGGTCCAGTTGTTAGTATGGAAGGTCGTAAAGTTATTATGGCAGGTTCCAACAATTACCTCGGACTAACTGCGCACCCTGAAGTTAGGGAAGCAGCTATAAAAGCAATAGAAAAATATGGTACTGGTTGTTCGGGTTCTAGATACTTGACAGGTACTCTTGATTTACATATTGAGTTAGAACATAGATTAGCGAAATACTTAGGTTTTGAAGAAGTATTACTATTTAGTACTGGTTACCAAACAGGTATTGGTACTATCTCTGCCCTACCTACTAAAGGCGAATATATCATAATGGACAAGGAAAATCATGCTTGTCTTATTAATGGTGCTATGATGGCAAAAGGTGCTTTCGTTGATTTAGTGCGTTACAAGCACAATGACATGAATGACCTAGAAAGAGTATTAAGCAATTTGCCGCTAGATGCTGGTAAATTATTGGTTACAGATGGAGTTTTCTCTGTTACTGGTGAGCTAGTAAAGTTGCCTGAATTATTGGAATTAGCTAAGAAATATAATGCTAGAGTATTAGTTGATGATGCTCACGCTACTGGTGTAGTTGGTGATGGTGGTCGTGGTACTGCTAGTCACTACGGATTAGTAGAAGAGACTGATATGATAATGGGAACTTTCTCTAAGACATTTGCTTCACTAGGTGGATTCGTAGCTGGACCGAGTAAGGTAATAGATTTTGTCAAACATACTTCTCCAGCACTTATATTTAGTGCTAGTCCTACTCCTTCCTCTTGTGCTGCTACATTAGCTGCGCTTGATGTATTGGAAAGAGAGCCAGAGAGAGTAACTAAACTAAAAGAAAATGCAGACTATATGCGTGCTGGATTCCATGAACTTGGTTTCGAAGTAATAGATAGTTTAACTGCTATTGTCCCTGTTATCGTAGGCGATGTCGAAAAAGCATTGATGATGTGGAGAAGACTATATGACGCAGGTGTATTCGTTAATGCGTTTATACCTCCTGGAGTACCTCCTACTATGAGTATGATGCGTACTAGCTATATGGCAACTCACGAAAAACAACACTTAGATAAAATCCTAGAAGTGTTCGGTGAAGTCGGAAAAGAATTTGGGTTAGTTAAGTAAAACTAAAAACTTAGAATGAATATGAATAAAGCAGAGTCCCGCAATGGTATTCTGCTTTTTTTTTATCGACTTTTGTTTTTTAAATAAATGAAATAATAAATACATTTTTCTCTTATTTTACTAAATTATTGTTATCTAAATCGTCAATAACTATATAACAGTTTACAAGTGGACATAATGATAAAAAAAATAATCTTTACAATAATGCTGATTACGTTGATTTCTTGTGGGAAAGAAGAAGAATCTGTAAAGCCAGTAGTTCAAAATCTAACTGAGTCAGTTTATGCCTCAGTAACAGTTCAACCAGAAGAGCTTTACGATGTGTATGCTTC